>NZ_JAHEWS010000016.1:0-90747 GCF_018598405.1 Curtobacterium flaccumfaciens
ACCCCGAAGACTCCACCCCCGAAGACACCACACCCCGAACACCCCGAACACCCCGACGGACGGATCGATGACGAGCTTCACCTCCTGGTTGCCGGGCCGGCGACCCACCGGCGAACCGGACGCGAGCGGCCGCCGTCGCGCCGTCCGGACGTGGCGGCCGATCCGGGCGCTCCGTCCGTCCCGCACCCGGCGTCCGACCCGCCCGGTCAGCGGCTGGTCCCACGAGTCCGTCGGCCCCGCCGCCCGGGCGATCCCGGTCCTCGGCGCCCCCGACCGCTGGCGGTTCAGCGGGTCGGCGATCGTCGTCGTCGGTCTGTTGCTCGTCGGCTTCGCGCTGCAGTTCACGGCCGTGTCGCAGGTCACGTACTCGCGCGACCAGCAGCTCGCCCGTGACGCGTTCCGCTACCAGCTCGCCAACGCCACCGCCCCCGTCGGCCAGACCGGCACCGACGGGCGCCTGGTCCCCGAGGGCACCCCCGTCGCGATCGTCCGGGTGCCTGCACTCGACCTCGACACGGTCGTGCTGCAGGGCACCACGTCGGAGACCACCCGCTCCGGCCCCGGCCACCGTCGGGACACCCCGCTGCCCGGTCAGGTCGGCGCGAGCGTCGTCTACGGGCGCCAGACCGCCTACGGCGGCCCCTTCGGTCGCATCGACCAGCTCGACAAGGGCGCCGTCATCACCGCGACGACCGGGCAGGGGACCGCGAAGTACCGGGTCGTCGACGTCCGCCGCACCGGCGACCACGTCCCCGCACCGCTCGAGGCCGGCGACGGTCGGCTCACCCTGGTCTCCGCCGCCGGGCTGCCGTTCCTGCCCGACTCCGTCGTCCGCGTCGACGCCGAACTCGTCTCGAAGGCCGCTCCCACCCCGACGCCGTCGCTCGGTTACGCCGCACTCGCCCCCGCCGAACTGACGATGGCCGGTGACGGCTCGGTGTGGCCGTTCCTCGTGCTCGGCCTGATCGTCCTGGCCGGCATGGTCGCGCTGTTCGCGGTCGGGATGCGCTTCTGGGGCCGTCGGCAGACACTCGTCGTCGCCGTCCCGGTGGTGCTCGCCGTCGGGCTCTCCGCGGCGTCCCAGCTCACCGTCCTCCTGCCCAACCTGATGTGACCGAAGAGACCACGATGCCCGGAACAGAAACCGAAACCCTCCTCGCCGAGTTCGACAGCTGGTTCGACCGCGTGCCCCCGGCACCGGATCCGTCGACCCTGCCCGCGACGCTCGACGCCCGATCCGTCTCCGCCTGGTTCGGTGACCACAAGGTGCTCGACCGTGTCTCGCTGACCATGCCGGCCGGCCAGGTCACCGCCCTGATCGGGCCCTCCGGCTGCGGCAAGAGCACGTTCCTCCGCACCCTCAACCGCATGCACGAGCTGGTCCCCACCGCGTCGCTCGCGGGCGAGGTGCTCCTCGACGACGTCGACATCTACGACGCATCCCGGCGGATCACCGAGGCCCGGCGGCAGATCGGGATGGTCTTCCAGAAGCCCAACCCGTTCCCCGCGATGAGCATCCAGGACAACGTGCTCGCAGGACTCGCCCTGACGGGCGTGCGGCTCGACAAGGCCGCGAAGGCGGCACTCGTCGAGGAGACGCTCACCAAGGCGGGCCTGTGGAACGAGGTCAAGGACCGTCTCCGGCAGCCCGGCGGCGGCCTGTCAGGTGGGCAGCAGCAGCGGCTCTGCATCGCTCGTTCGCTCGCCGTCCGTCCGCGGGTGCTCCTGATGGACGAGCCGTGCTCCGCCCTCGACCCCACGTCGACCCGGCGCATCGAGCAGACGATCACGGAGCTCGCCACCGACGTGACGATCGTGATCGTCACGCACAACATGCAGCAGGCGCAGCGCGTCTCCGACCGCTGCGCGTTCTTCCTGGCCGAGGCCGGGACACCCGGTGCGATCGTCGAGCACGGCCCGACCGACGCGATGTTCCAGACACCGCAGGATCCGCGCACCGCCGACTACGTCAACGGTCGCTTCGGGTGACGGACTGGAGGCGCGGTGCGGGTTCGCGCCGCGCCTCCCGTCCGGCTGTGGTCGCGGACCACGGCACCAGCGGATGCCCGTCACGCCTGTCCGGGCAGTACGGTCGGGGATGTGAAACATCAGAACCGAGCGATCGAGCAGATGCGGCGGAGTGGGGTCCGGGCGATCCTGATCGCCAGCATGGCGCTCGGGGCCTCGATGCTGAGCGCTCCGAACGAGGCGTCGTGGAATCCGGGGGCGTTCCTGCTCGTCGGTGGCGCCCTCTGCGCCCTGCCGTTCTTGCTGGGACGGCATCGGCGCAGAGGCACCGTGCGGGCCGGGATCTCCACGTCGGACTGGGTGGCTCTGTCGACCGGTCTCGGGGCAGGGCTGCTCGTCGGCCTCCTCTTCTTCGACGGCTCGGCTGCCTTCGCCGCGCTCTTCCCGGTCCCGTTCGTGGCGATCCACGCCGCCGTGAGCCGCTCGGACGGGAGCCTGCGAGCCCGGTCGATCGTGCTCGCGGTGACGGCGGCGTTGGTCGTCGCGATCCTCGTCACGGGTGACGATCTGCAGCGCGGCTTCGCGGACCTCGTCCAGGGGGCCGTGGTCGCCGGCGTCCTGTTGACGCTTGCGCTGGTCCTTCGGAGCGCTGTGCGGAGACAGCGGGCCTGAAGCTGCTGCGGTGCACTCCAGCGCTGCGGGCTGCGTGATCAGTACGGTGGTCGCCATGGCCCGATTCACGCCCCCAGCCGCTGACGCGATGCGCGCCCGGCTCCTGCTCGCCGCGCGGGACGAGTTCGCCGCGGTCGGACTGGCCGCCGGCAGGGTCGAACGGATCGGTGCCACGGCGTCGAGCAACAAGGCACAGGTCTTCCACTACTTCGGCAGCAAGGAGGGGCTGTTCGACGCCCTCGTCGCCGACACCGTGACCGAGACGTTCGCCGAGGCTCCACTCGACACCGCCGACCTCGCCGCCTGGGCCGGCCGGGTGCACGACTCGTACGTCCGTCGCCCCTGGGCCCAGCGGCTCGCGACCTGGCACCGACTCGAGCGTGCCGACGTCCCGCTCGAATCGGTCGTGAGCGCCTACGCCGATGCCGTGGCCGAGGTCGAGCACGCCCAGCGTGCCGGGGTCCTGCCGCGGGCGTTCCGTCCGGCGGTGCTCCTCGGGCTCGTCCTGCACACCGCGGCGTTCTGGAGCGCGACCGCTCCGGAGTACGACCCGCTGGTGCAGGCCGTGACGCCGCCGCGGCGTCGCCAGGTCGTGGTCGACGCGGTCACGGCCCTGCTCGGCGGGAAGTCCTGATTGAGGGGTCCGCAGGGATCAGCGTGAGCGCGCTCGGACCGCGCGTGTGGGGCGGAGCCGCACCGGGCCTCCTGGCCGCCCCTCAGTCGGCTGCGTCGGCGGCGACCCGCAGCGTCCGCTCCGCATCGTCGAGGTAGTCGGCGAGCAGCGCGGAGGCGGCGTCCTGGTCGCCACCGCGCAACGCGGACACGATCGCGTCGTTGCGTTCGACGAAGTCGGCGTGGAACGAGGCCGGGTCCGCGGTGGTCAGGAAGGCGAGCCGCATCTCGGCGAGCAGGCCGTCCATCAGGGCGTGGATCCGCTCGCTCGGCACCGCGCGCACGAGCTCGGAGTGGAACCGGATGTCGGCGGTCCCGACCGCACCCCAGTCGCCCGCGGACGCTGCTGCCCGGGCATCCGCGACCGCTGCTGCGGCGTCGGCGAGTGCCGGCGAGTCGGGTGTGCAGGCGCGGACGGCTGCCTCCTCGAGCACCCGTCGAGCCGCGTAGAGATCGGTGACGTCGGCGGCGGAGAGCCGCCGGACGAACACCCCGCGGTTGAACACGTGCTCGACCAGACGGTCGCGGGCGAGCAGCCGGAACGCCTCGCGCAGGGTGTTCCGCGACACCCCGAGCTGGTCGCTCAACCGCTCCTCGGACAGCTGCGCCCCGGGGGAGAAGTCGCCCGAGGCGATCATGGTGCGCAACCGCGTGGCCGTGGAGTCAGCGCCGCCGACGGTTCGGGTCATGGCACCGATCCTGGCATGCGTGGCGATTGTGAAGGGCGTGTTACAGAGCGGAACCGGCTCTTGCGATTGTTGAACAATGCGGTCCAGACTGTCCCGCATGTTCGTCCTCATCGGCGTCGCCGTCGTCATCGTCGGCTTCGCGCTGCGCATCAACGCGCTCCTCGTCGTCACGGTCGCGGGCATCGTGACCGCGGCCATCGGCGGGATCGGTCCCGTCGGCATCCTCGACGCGTTCGGCAACGGGTTCGCCTCGAGCCGGTCCGTCACGACCTTCGCGCTCGTCCTGCCCGTCATCGGCCTGATCGAGCGCTACGGCCTGCAGGACCAGGCGAAGCGACTCATCGCGAAGCTCGACAAGCTCACGACGGGTCGTCTCCTCGCCGGGTACCTGGTGATCCGGCAGGTCACCGCGGCGGTCGGCCTGACCAGCATCGGTGGCCCGGCGCAGACCGTGCGTCCGCTGGTGTACCCGATGGCCGAGGGCGCCGCGACCAAGAAGTACGGGCGGATCGACGAGCGGATGCGCGAGAAGATCAAGGGCTATTCGGCCTCGTCCGACACCGTCGGCGTGTTCTTCGGCGAGGACGTCTTCGTCGCCGTCGGCTCGATCCTGCTCATCACGACCTTCGTCGACTCGACGTACGGGCTGTCCCTCGAACCGATCGACCTGGCGCTCTGGGCCATCCCCACCGGCATCGCAGCGCTGATCGTGCACGGCGGACGCCTGCTGCTGTTCGATCGCCGACTCGACAAGATGGCGGCGGACGCCCGTGCCGACGCCCCGACCCTGGGGGCAGCAGCGTGATCACCAGCGAATGGCTCTACTGGCTCATCGGCGCGTTCTTCATCGCCGTCGCCGTCCTGATCGTCACCGACACCGCGCACGCGAAGCGCCTGGGCAACGCGGCGTTCTGGGGCATCCTCGGCCTGTCGTTCTTCTACGGCACCTTCGTCGCCGCGGGCACCGTGCCGGCCTGGACGCTCGGGATCGCCGTCCTCGTGATGGTCGCGCTCGCCGGGCTCGGCTTCACCGGCACGACGAGCCGCACCCGGGTCGCGAGCATCCCCGGCGCGGGCACCGGTGCCGAGACCGGCCCCGCCGAGCCCACGGGCGTGACGCAGAAGATCACGAACGCCGGCAGCGGCAGCACGAGTGTGCTCGCCACCACCAGTCCCGACGAGCGCGCCGGGTTCGCGACGAAGTACGGCAACCGGCTCTTCATCCCGGCGCTCGTGGTGCCGGTGGTCGCCGTGCTGGTCGCGACGCTCGGTCCACTCGTCTCGTTCGGTGGCGAACCGCTGCTGGCCGAGGGCAGTGCGACCCTGACCGGCCTGGGCATCGGTTCGGTGCTCGCCGTGGTCGTGGCCGTGTTCGTCCTGCGCCCGCCGAAGGTCGCCACCCCGATCCGCGAGGGCGGACGGCTGCTGCAGGCGATCGGCTGGGCGGCACTGCTGCCGCAGATGCTCTCGACGCTCGGCATCGTCTTCACCCAGGCCGGGGTCGGTGACGCCGTCGGCACGATCATCAAGTCGGTCCTGCCCGACGGCTCGCTGCTCGCCGCCGTGGTCATCTACTGCCTGGGCATGGCCCTGTTCACGATCATCATGGGCAACGCCTTCGCCGCCTTCCCGATCATGACGGCCGCGATCGGCTGGCCCGTCCTGGTGCAGGGCTTCGACGGCAACCCGGCCGCGATCTTCGCGATCGGCATGCTCGCTGGCTTCTGCGGCACGCTCGTGACCCCGATGGCCGCGAACTTCAACCTCGTGCCGGCCGCCCTGCTCGAGATGCGGGACAAGTACGGCCCGATCAAGGCGCAGATCCCGACCGCCGCCATCCTGCTCGTCGTCAACATGGGAGTCATGTACCTTGTCGCATTCTGATGCCGCCTCGATCGACCTGACCCGGGCCGCCTGGGCCGACCGCTTCGCGGCCGTCGTCGCGGACAACACCACCCGCGAGTACCCCTACGCAGCGCACCACGCGACGTCCGGACCGGACGACCGGGCACTGCCCGTCGAGCTCCACCCCGCCTTCGCCACGTCCTACGACTGGCACTCGTCGGTGCACATGCACTGGCTCGCGGCGCGCCTGGTCGCGCACGGCCTGCCCACCGAACTGGAGGCCCGGCTCACCTCGATCCTGCAGGCGCACCTCACGACGGATCACCTCGCGACCGAGGCGGCCTACCTGCGCGAGACCCCGCACTACGAGCGCCCCTACGGCTGGGCCTGGCTCGCGCGGCTCGCCGCCGAGGTCTCGGCATCCGAGGCGCCCGCCGTCCGGGCACTGGCCCCGGGGTTCGCGCCGGTCGTCGACGTCCTCGAGGACCTGGTCGTCCGGTGGATCGACGGCGCAGCACACCCTGTCCGGCACGGCGTGCACTCGAACTCGGCGTTCGGGTTGCTGCTCGTGCTCGAGGCCGCCCGGTCGCTCGACCGTCCGGCCCTGGCCGCCGCGATCGAGGGGGCCGCGAAGGAGTGGTTCGGCACGGACGCCGGCTGGCCGTTCGCCTGGGAGCGGAGCGGGCACGACTTCCTGTCCGCAGGCCTGGCCGAAGCCGACCTGATGCGTGCCGTGCTGCCGGCCCCGGAGTTCGCCGCGTGGGCGCGCGGGTTCTTCGCCTCGGTGCAGCCGGGCGACGCGATCCTGCGCTCGACGGTGGTCCGCGACGAGAACGACCCGCAGCAGGTGCACCTGTTCGGGCTCGACCTGTCGCGTGCGGGGTCGGCCCGGCGCATCGCGGACGCACTCGGCGACGGCGGCTCGGACGGCACCGGCGTCGCCGACCTGCTCGACGACGCGGCGGACCGGCTGCTGACCTCCGGGCTCGCGGCGAGCGTGGGCGAGGAGTACTACTCCACCCACTGGCTGGCGAGCTTCGCCTGGGACGCCATGGAGGCCCGGGAGCACGCCGCTCGCTGACCGTCGTCGGGAGCGCTGACCGTCTGCGGACACGTCGAGGATCCGGAGGTACCTTCGGGGCCATGAGCGATCCGAAGGACGACGACACCCTCGACGACTTCCGCGAGGCGCAGGAGACCGACTACGAACCGGAGCCGACCGTGCTCGACCCCGACGACCTGCCCGTGGTCGACGACGCGGACGACGAACTGCTCCCCGACGACGACCGGCCGGTGCCGCTCGACACCGACGACGACACGATCTGAGTGATCGCGCCGTCGTCGGGCCGCGGCACCGGCGTCGGCGTCACCTCAGTCGAGCGGGACGGTCCGCGCGAAGGTGCGGGTGATCGGCGCGGTCGCCAGGAGCGGGCCGATGGCTGCTGCGCCCTCCGGGGTCGCGCGCCACGCGACGTAGGTGTCGTGGTCCTCGGCGGTCGTCCACGACTCGACGACGACCATCGTGTTCGGGTCGGCATCGTCGACCAGGACCTCGAGCGACTCGAGTCCGTGGAACGACGCGGTCTGTTCGAGCGTCTCGCGGATCGCCGTCTCGACGGCATCGGCGGGGGCGTCGCTCTGGAACTGGACCTCGAGCAGGACGGTCATCGACATGGGGAACCTTTCGTCAGCGGTCTCCAAGCCAACCCCGGACCCCCTGCACTTGTTCCGGGCCGGTCAGTCGACGATGCGGAAGCGGATCACGTCGCCCGGGCGGAGCTGTGCGGCACGGTCGACGGACTCCGGCGTCAGGACCGCGACGACCGGGTAGCCGCCGGTCACCGGGTGGTCGGCGAGGAACAGCACCGGGAAGCCCTCGGGTGGGACCTGCAGCGACCCGGTCTCGACGCCCTCGCTCGGCAGCTCCCCCGTGACGGCGCGGGCGAGCGGCGTCCGTGCGGTGGTGCGGACCCCGACGCGGTCGCTGTCCGCACTGACGGAGAAGTCCTGGCCGGTCAGGGTCGTCCGCCACTCCGGGGCGAACCAGTCGTCGCGGGGACCGGGTACCAGGTCGAGCACGACCGGCTCGTCGGGCCACCGCGGTTCGGGTTGCGGCACGGCGTCCACGATCGGCCACGAGACCCGGGCATCCCCGACGGGCAGGACGTCACCGGCCGTCAGCGGCGGCGGGCCGAGGCGCGCGAGGGAGTCCCACGAGCGACTGCCGAGCACGGGTTCCACCGCGAAGCCGCCGAGGACCGCGACGTAGGTGCGGAGTCCCACGGTCGCGGTGCCGATCCGGAGCATGTCGCCCGGTGCCAGCAGCACGACCTCG
Organism: Curtobacterium flaccumfaciens; assembly: GCF_018598405.1. Lineage (NCBI taxonomy): Bacteria > Bacillati > Actinomycetota > Actinomycetes > Micrococcales > Microbacteriaceae > Curtobacterium > Curtobacterium flaccumfaciens. The sequence goes on from NZ_JAHEWS010000016.1 coordinate 8,182, forward strand.
TGGGAGGCCGCGCCGCGGACCCGGCCGTCCGCCCGCTCGACCTCGACGGGGCAGGCCGCGCCGGCGGTGGCCGCGACCACGTACGTGTCGGCGCGGAGCGTGACGGAGCCGAGCAGGGCCTCCAGGACGGCGGCGTCGGGACGGTTGCCGACCAACCGGTTGGCGAGCGCCGCGGAGCCGCGGTCGGCGGCGCCGGCCGCGCCGAGGCCCATGTCGCTGAAGCCCGGGCGCCCGAGGTCCTGCGTGGTCGCGCCGTAGCCGACCTGCACGACGGTCAGCGCGGTCATGCCGCACCCGCCACGACGAAGCGGACGAGCGTGCCGGCGGGGGCGAGCGCCGGAGGGGTGCGGTCGAGCGACCACATGGGGACGTCGGTCCGGCCGATGAGCTGCCACCCACCCGGCGAGGTACGTGGGTAGACGGCGCTGAACTCGCCCGCCAGCGCGACCGCGCCGCTCGGGACGGCCGTGCGGGCGGTGGCGCGGCGGGGCAGGTCGAGTGGTCGATCGCTGCCGGTGAGGTAGCTGAAACCGGGGGCGAAGCCGCAGAACGCGCTCGTCCAGAGCTGCCCGGTGTGCCAGGACACGAGGTCGTCGCGCGGCATGCCGGTCAGCTCGGTGACGGCGTCGAGGTCCTCGCCGTCGTACGTGACGGGGATGACGAGCGGCTCGGAGTCGCCCGCGTCGATCGTGTCGGTGTCCGGGGTGACGCGCGTCAGGTCCGAGCGGAGTCGTGCTGCGTCCGTCGTCGTCGGGTCGTACCGGAGCAGCAGCGTCCGGGCTCCGGAGACGACCTCGGTCACCCCGGGCAGCGCGGCGTCGGCGAGTCCGGCACGGAAGGCGATGACGTCGGCGAGGGAGTCGAACGTGGCGAGGAGTGCGGTGCCGCCAGCGGAGCGGACCTCGGGACCGGTCACGGCACGAGTGGTGCGAACGGGGCGATCGTGACGCCGTGCTCGGTCAGGAGCGTCCGGATCGCACGGGCCATCGCGACGGCGTCCGGGGAGTCGCCGTGCACGCAGACCGAGTCGGCACGGACCGCGATTTCCGAGCCGTCGACCGCGGTGGCGACGCCCTCCGTGACCATGCGGAGCACGCGGGCCGCGACCTCGTCCGGGTCGTGCAGCACGGATGCCGGCTGCTTGCGGGACACCAGGGATCCGTCGGGCTCGTACGCGCGGTCCGCGAAGGACTCGCTCACCGTGCGGAGTCCGTACCGCTCGGCCGCGAGCAGGAGTTCCGACCCGGGCAGCGCGAGCACGGCGAGGGACGGGTCGACGTCGGCCACGGCACGGACGACCGCCTCGGCCGGCACCGGGTCGGCGCAGGCCGTGTTGTAGAGGGCGCCGTGTGGCTTGACGTACGTGACGGCGGTGCCGGCCACGCGGGCGGCGGCGGCCATGGCGCCGAGCTGGTGGACGACGTCGGCGTGCAGCTCGTCGGGCGTCACGTGCACCGGGCGACGACCGAAGCCGATGAGGTCGCGGTATGCCACGTGGGAGCCGATCGCGACTCCGCGCTCGGCGGCGGCGCGGGCCGTCGCGAGCATGATCGTCGGGTCGCCGGCGTGGAAGCCGCAGGCGACGTTGGCGCTCGAGACGAGGTCGAGCATCGCGTCGTCGTCGCCCATGGCCCAGGCGCCGAAGCCCTCGCCGAGGTCGCTGTTCAGGTCGATCGTCGTCACGGGTGCTCCCTGTCCTCGCGGGTTGTTGAACAATCTACCCAGCGAGTCGGTCCGTGTCATCCGTCCTCCGGTCCGGGGACGGCTGTTTCCGAGGCGCGCCACGTACTGTTCGAGTCCTCAGTACCACCGGAGGCAGCGTCTCCGGATCGACCTCTGCACTGGAGCAGCTCATGTCTGACAGCGACAACACCCACGGCGCCCCGAAGAACGACTCGGAGGGCACCGAGAAGCCGGGCGGCCTCGGCGACGACAACACGATCCCGAACAACCCCGACGGCCTGGCTGCCGGCCACACCGGCGAGGACTCGCACTTCAACCCCGAAGAGGACGGCGAGCAGTAGGCGCTTCGCCCCCGGGTTCACCCAGAACGACACCGTCGTTGTCGGACGAGAGCGGCGGTGTCGTTCTGCGTCGGCACGGCTCCCGCGCTGACCGACCCGCCGGGGTTCAGTGCTGCGGCGACCGCTTGCCGAACAGCGCGTCGAGGAACCGCGAGAACCGGGACTCCGGTTCGTGGGGTGTCTCGATCGATCGCGTCGGCGACCGGAACGCCAGGTCGTGCAGCATGTTCCGCTTCGACCCGTCCCAGTTCGCGAAGAGGTACGCCCCGCCGATGAACGTCATGCTCCGGACCGGGGTCCGCTTCCACGAGTCGGCGGCCACGTAGTAGCCCGCGTAACCGGCGCGGATGTGCTGGATGACGGTGTCCACGTCGATGACACCGGTCGGCGTCACGACGGCGGTGATGCCCGTGCGGTCGCGGGCGACGTACTCGATGAGGTGTTCGGTCACGATGGAACTCTTCGTCACGGTGGTGAAGCGCCACGGCAGGGAGCGTGGCGGAGGGGATTCGGAACCGCCGTTGCTTCCGATTCCACGATACGTCCGAGGTCGGCGTGCCGTTCCCCGGATGCCGCCGTTCGCCGCCGGATGAGCGCTCAGTGGATGGTCGCTCGGTCGACCCAGCCCGTGATGCGCTCGATCGCGTCGTCGAAGTCCCGGGTGCCGGGTCGGTTGAGGAACGCGTGACGACTGTCCGGCAGGACCTGACGTTCGACCTCGACGCCCGCATCCTCGAGCTCGGTCGCGAAGCGTTCCCCCGAGGTGCGCATCACGTCCCGCTCGGCGTCGACCACCAGGGCACGCGGGAACCGGCCGAGGTCATCGACTGCCGGGTAGACCGCGGTGGGCCGGCCGCCCGCGTACGCGCGGTTGCTCAGGTCGAGCAGCAGTGGCGCATGGGTGAGCCGTCGGTGTCCGCGGACGAGTCGCTGGACCGACCGGTCGCGGGGGAGCCGCTCGTGGAAGAACCCGTAGGCGAGCACGAGGCCGATCAGCGGCGGGGCGGTCGCGACCGCCGAGGCCGCCAGGCATGCCCCGGCACTCGCCCCGCCGAGCACCAGGCCGGACGGTGATTCGTCCCGCAGGTGGTGGAGCACGGCGACGACCTCGTCCCGGGCGTGCGGCGCCCGTCGTCGTCCACGCGGGCCACCCCGACCGAGCCACGGCAGCCCGGGCAGCGGTCCGAGGCGGTAGTCGACGGTCACGACCGGCAGACCCTGCTCGGCAAGCGTGCGGGCGACGGCATCGGACTCGGGCAGGTCGAGGTCCCCACGGAAGAACCCGCCACCGTGCACCCAGACCAGGGTCGGGGATCCCGTGCTGGCGCTCCGGTCCAGCGGTCGGTACCGCCGGATGGGGACCGGTCCGTGTGGGCCGTCGATCCTGTCATCCGCGACATCGATCGTGTCCTGGTGCATCCCCCGCATGGGAGCAGTGTCGCAGCACGCGGGCTGCGGGCAGGTCCACGTCGCTTGAATAGGCATACTTTTGTAGCGCAGGGAGGGACACGGCCCTCGCCCCACGAGTTCAGTGATGGTCGTCCGGCGCGGACGCGACGCCGAGCTCGCGCTGCAGTGCGCGCAGGACCCGCACGAGGGTGTCGAGCTTGCCGGGCCCCGCCTCGAACCCACGCCCGAGCGTGGGACGGGGTTCCACGACGACGTCCTGACCGTCGACCGTGGTGATCCAGATGCCGAAGTCGACCCGCTGTCCGCGTGAGTCCTTCGTCGCGACGGAGAACCTGTCGACCCGCGCCCACGGCATGTCGAACACTGGCTGGTCCCGTGACGGTGCCCACGCGTGCAGGCCGAACTCGTCGACGGTCCAGATCTCGGGGCGGGGCTTCGGGAAGTCGTCGGAGGTGCGCAGGCCCGAAGTCAGCACCGGCAGGTGGAATCGAGGTGCCCTGCCGGCTCCGATGCGCGCAAGCGTCCGGCGGTCGGCTCGGCCCGACGCCATCGTCGACACTGCCAGCAGGAGTCCGAACCCGACCACGATCAACGGCCACACCACGAACGACGCCTGGGTCCGGGCGTTGTCGATGCCGCGCAGGAAGTCCGGGAACGCGAACTCTGCGACGAGCAGGGCGAGCCCCACCGCCGTGGTGATCGCCGCCGCGAGCAGCACCGGCCCCCGCCGCAGCATCTGCCCGTCGCGCAGCCGCTGCACCCACCGTTCCGCCGCGTACTCCACCAGCCCATCCTGCCCGTCACGACCACGGATCGTCCGCGAGCGCGACATGCTGGTCCCATGCAGTCCGTCCGTGCCGCCGCCCCCGGCGTCGCCGTCGCCGTGGCGATCGGGATCGTCGCCACCTTCGTCGGCCGGGTCGTCCCGGTGGTCGGCGGCCCCGTCCCCGCCGTCCTGATCGGTGCTGTGGTGGGGTGGCTCGTCCGGCGTCGCACCGGTGGCACGCTCGCGGTGCTGGCACCCGGGGTCAAGTTCTCGTCGAGCCGGGTCCTGCAGTTCGCGGTGGTCCTGCTCGGGGCGCAGCTGTCCATCGGCGAGGTCCTGCGCATCGGCGGTGAGACCCTGCCGGTGATGCTCGCGACGCTCGTCGTCTGCCTGGTGGCCGCGTGGGGGATCGGCCGACTCCTCCGGGTCTCGGGAGCACTCCGCACCCTGATCGGCGTCGGCACCGGGATCTGCGGCGCCTCGGCGATCGCCGCCGTGACACCCGTCATCGGCGCGGTCAGTGCGGACGTCGCCTACGCGATGTCGACGATCTTCCTCTGCAACATCGCCGCGGTCTTCGCCTTCCCGCTGCTCGGACATGCCCTCGGCCTCAGCCAGCACGCCTTCGGCGTCTTCGCGGGCACCGCCGTGAACGACACGTCGTCCGTCGTCGCCACGGCGACCGTCTACGGCCGCCAGGCGACCGACACCGCGGTCGTCGTGAAGCTGGTGCGCACCTTGATGATCATCCCGATCGCCATCGGGCTGGCCGGACTGGAGGCCCGCCGCGCCGCCCGCGAGCAGCTCGCCCCCGCCTCGGGGCCGGGTCGCGGGTTCCGTGTGTTCCGGTTGGTGCCGTGGTTCCTGATCGGGTTCCTCGTGGTGGTGCTGCTCCGGACGGTCGGGGTCCTGCCCGCGTCCGTGGCGCCGGGGTTCGCGACGGCCGCCTCGTTCCTCATCACGGTGGCGCTCGCCGCGATCGGCTGCTCGACGGACTTCGCGGCGCTCCGCCGTGCGGGCTTCCGGCCGATGCTGCTCGGCATCGCGCTCTGGGTCCTGGTGGCGGGGACGAGTCTCGGCATGCAGGCGGCCTTCGGGCTGCTGTAGGGGCTTGCCGGACTCTGACCTATCGTTTATCGTTACATCGACAATCGATGGTATCGACGATCGACAGGGGAAGAAGCCATGACCACACCCGTCTACGAACCGCCCCGCGGGCGGAACTCCTACCTGGCCTACGTCGTGGCGTGCGCGATCGGCATCGCGATCGTGGTGTGGCGGTACGTCGACCTGCTGGTGCGCTCGATCACCTCGGGCACGGTGGCGGTACCGATCCGGATGCGGGAGACGAGCGACGTCCCGCAGCCTCCCGGTGGTGCGACGGTGACCTCCGACCAGCTCGTGCTCCGGGCGCCGATCGCCGACGTGCCGGGTGGCGCGATCGGGTACATCCGCATCGGCGACGCCATCGAGGTCCTGCTCGTCTGCGCCCTCATCGCCCTGGTCGCGGCGGTGGCCTGGAAGATCTCGCGCGGCGGGCTCTTCGACCGCTCGACCACACGGATCCTCGACTGGCTCGCCGGAGCGGTGCTGGTCGCCGGGTTCCTGCCGTCGTTCGTCCGGCGGATGGGGTGGAACTGGGTCGTGTCCGGGCTCGGTTGGGACGGGTACCTGCCCGCCCCGCTGGTCGAGCACCAGTTCCTGCCGGTGTACCTCGGCCTGCTCGTCGTGGTCTGCTTCCGGTTCGCGCTCACCGCCTCGCAGCGGATGGTCCGCGACCAGGCGGGACTGGTCTGATGCCGCCGGAGCAGGAGGACGGCCACGCGGTCGTCTGTCACCTCGACGACCTGCTGGCTGCGCGGGGGATGACCCTCACGGAGCTCGCCGACCGGGTCGGTGTGACCGTGGTCAACCTGTCGGTGCTCAAGAACAACCGGGCTCGGGCCATCCGGTTCTCGACCCTCACGCGACTGTGCGAGGTGCTCGGCTGCCAGCCGGGCGACGTCTTCTCGGTGCGCGCGGACTGACGACGGGAGGCCCGCCCGACGTGAGCGGGTCTGCTCACGCGGGACGGGCCTCCCGTCTGGGTCTGCCGGGTCTGCGGCGTCAGCCGCGCAGCGCCTCCGACAGCTTCACGCGACTGCCGGTGCGGAGCAGGGCGTTCTCGTAGACGCGAGCGCCGATGACCACGACCGCGACGACCGACGCGGCGACGATGACGAGCGACAGGATCGGCTCCCACCACTCCGCGGTCCCCAGGAAGATCCGCATGGGCATGCCGATCGGGGCGCTGAACGGCACGTACGACATGATGCCGAGGATCGTCGGGTTGTCGTACGCCACGATGATCAGGAAGTACGGGATCATCACGAGCATCATCACCGGGGTGGTGACGCTGCCGACGTCCTCTTGACGCGAGACGAGCACGGCTGCGGCGGCGAACAGTGACGCGAGGAGCACGAACCCGATCGCGAAGAAGCCGATGAACCACAGGATGCTCGGGCCGAGCATCGCGAACATGTTGTCCTGCCCGGTCACCGCCAACGTGACGATCGCGGCGACGGCCACCGCGACGATCTGGGCGAAGGCCATGATGCTGTTGCCGAGGACCTTGCCGGCGAGCAGCGCCCTGGCCGGGATCGCGGACATCAGGATCTCGACCACCCGCGTCGACTTCTCCTCGACGACGCTCTGCGCGATCGACTGGCCGAAGGTCACCGCCGACGCGAAGTACACGACGCCGAACGCGATGGCGATGAGGTAGACGAGGCCACCGGGCAGTGCGTTCGGGTCGAGCAGCTCGATGCGCGGAGTGACGCTCAACGCCGAGACGACCTCGGACGGGGCCTCGTCGAGCCCGACGACCTTGTAGCCGAGCGGGTCGTCCGACGGCACGATCGCCGCGTCGACGTCGCCCTTCGTCACGAGCCGTTCGGCGTCGTCGACCGATGCCGACTTCGTGACGTCGAGCCCACTGGTGGTCGGCAGCGAGACGCCGTCGACGACCGCGACCGGGGTGGTGTCATCCGCGGTGGCCTTGCTCACGATCCCGCCGACGACGATCGACGCGACGACCATGCCGATCAGGATGAGCGCCGAGACCACGAAGGCCTTGCTGCGGATGCGCGCCTGGATCTCGCGTGCGGAGACGAGCCGTACGGCCTGCACGAAGGAGTTGTTCATCGGACGACCTCCCGGAAGACCTCGCTGAGCCGCGGCACCCGCGGCGAGAACGACCCGACCGTGCCGTGCTGGACGGCACGCTGCAGGACGCGCTGGGCGGTGGCCGCATCGGCCTCGAAGACCGCGTAGCCGCCGTCGAACTCCCGCACGGCCACACCCGGCTCGTCGCGGAGCCAGGCGACGTCCCCGTCGACCAGCAGCTCCCAGGCGGCGGGGCCGGCCTGCTTGCGGAGTTCCTCCTGCGGACCGGCGGCGCGGATCGTGCCGCCGGCGATGACGACGACGTCGTCGCAGAGCCGCTCGACCACGTCGAGCTGGTGGCTCGAGAACAGCACCGGGACGCCCCGGGCCGCGGTCTCGCGCAGGACGCCGAGCACCGTGTCGACGGCCATCGGGTCGAGGCCCGAGAACGGCTCGTCGAGCACGAGCACCTCGGGGTCGTGTGCCAGCGCCGCTGCGATCTGCACGCGCTGCTGGTTGCCGAGCGAGAGCTTCTCGACGGGGTCTCCGGCGTGCGCGGTGAGTTCGAGGCGTTCGAGCAGCTCGCCGGTCCGGTTCGTCGCGGCGCGCTTGTCGACGCCGTGCAGCCGGGCCAGGTAGGTGACCTGCTCGGCCACCGGCATCTTCGGGTACAGGCCGCGTTCCTCGGGCATGTAGCCGAAGCGGCGGCGGTCGGCGGGACGCACCGCGGTGCCGTCGATCGAGACCGAGCCGGCGTCGGCCTGGAGCACGCCGAGCATGATGCGCATGGTGGTGGTCTTGCCGGCGCCGTTGCCGCCGACGAACCCGGTGAGGCGGCCGCTGCCGACCGTGAACCCCACGTCGTCGAGCACCCGGCGGTCACCGAAGTGCTTGGTCACCCCTTCGATGGTGAGCATGTCGTTCCCCTTCGTCGCGACGCTGGTCGTCGCTGCGTCCGACGCTATTGGCCGGGAGGCACGCCCCACCTCCGCCGTCAGGCGGGACTTGGGTGGGTGGTCGGCTCCACCGCGTGGGGGAGGAACGCGCGTCGGCCCGGTGGGGCGGGTGCGCCGGGTCGGCACGGTGCGCGCTGGGTGCGGGTCGGCACGGTGCGCGCTTGTTCGGCTCGTGCGGGTTTGGTTGCTCGGTGCGTCGTGCTGGCGGAGCACGGTGCAGTCAAGGCCGCACGGGTTGAGCGACCCTGCTCGGTGCGGGCTGGGTGCGGGTCGGCACGGTGCGGGCTTGTTCGGCTCGTGCGGGTTCGACCCGGCTCGGTCAACCGGCGACGCCGTGCTCGAAGGCCCAGACGACGGCCTGGATCCGGTCGCGCAGTGCGAGCTTCTGGAGCACGTTCGACACGTGGGTCTTGACGGTGGCGTCGCCGACGTAGAGCTCGGCGGCGATCTCCGCGTTGCTCAGGCCCCGGGCGAGGAGCCGCAGCACCTCGGTCTCCCGCTCGGTGAGCCCGGCGGTGGCGAGCGCTCCCGCGCCCGTCGTGGCAGGTGTCGCGGTCGTCGCGGTCGTGGTTGTCGCCGAGGTCCGGGCGGCAGCCGACGCCGTCGCCCGGCTGATCACCCGGCGCGTGACGTCCGGCGCGAGCAGGGCGTCCCCCGCGGCGACGGTCCGGACCGCATCGATCAGCCGCTCGGGGGAGGCGTTCTTCAGCAGGAACCCGCTCGCCCCCGCCTCGAGCGCCTGGAACAGCGCGTCGTCGCTGTCGAACGTCGTGAGGATGAGCACCGCCGGCGGGTCCGGCAGCGCCGCGATCCGCCGTGCGGCCTCGAGCCCGTCGACGCCGGGCATCTGCACGTCGAGGCAGACCACGTCCGGGTGGAGTTCCTGCACGGCCTCGACGGCACGCGCTCCGTCCGAGGCCTCGCCGACCACCCGGAACCCGGGCTCGGACTCGAGGATCACGCGGAAGCCTGCGCGGACGAGCTCCTGGTCGTCGGCCAGCACGATCGTCAGGTCGGTCGTTCCGTTCACGTCGTCGGCAGCCATGCCCGCACCAGGTAGCCTCCCCGGGCTCGTGGCCCGATCTCGATCCGTCCGTCCACGGCGGCGACGCGTTCCCGCATCCCGACGTGTCCGAGTCCGCTGCCGGAGGTGCTCCGGGCGGCACGGGCGCCGAGCCCGTCGTCCGTGACCTCCACCTCGACGCCGTCGTCCAGGTACCGCAGCCGGACGTCGGCGCGGGCGGTCGGGCCGGCGTGCTTGAGGATGTTCGTCACCGCTTCCTGCACGATCCGGTACGCCACCGCGGCCACCGTCGGCGGCACCGGGCGCTCGTCGCCGACGACCACGTACTCGGCGGGGTGACCGGCGACCCGGGCGGACTCGGCGAGCTCACCGATCCGGGTGATCCCCTCGGTGCTCGGGGCGTCGGCGCCACTGGCCGTTCCGCGGCCGTCCGCATCGTCGTCGGAGCGCAGGGTACCGAGCATCCGCCGGAGCTCCTCCACCGCGGTGCGGGCGCTCTCCTCGACCACCCCGAGCGACGCGGCGGCCTGCGCCGGGTCGCGGTCGATCACCCGACGTGCGGCACCGGCCTGCACGCCCATCAGCGACACGTGGTGGGCGACGACGTCGTGCAGCTCGCGGGCGATCCGCACCCGCTCGATGGTGACGGCCTGTGCGGCCGACCGCTCCCGCTCGGTGGCGAGTTCGGCGGTGCGTTCGGCGAGCTCGTGTCGTGCGACCGCGGAGGCCCAGGCCCGGTTGCCGGCGTACCAGGCGGCACCGAAGTAGATCACGTTGATGAAGATGTTCAGCAGCGAGATCGCGACGTACGGGGCGACGGGCGAGTCCGTGTCGTTCGGCAGCGCGTTCGGTGACGCCCACCCGAACGAGATCGCGACGAACAACCAGGCGAACATGCTGCCGATGACGACCCAACGCACCGCCTCGGCCCGGACCCGGTCGGAGCACCACGCCCCCACCGTGTACAGCGCGATGAACAGGGTGAAGTTGACGAGGAAGACCTCGGGGACCTGGAGCAGCTGCGTGGCGGCGAAGGCTGCCGCCGACACCAGTGCCACCGACATCGGGAAGCGTCGGCGGAACGCGATCGGGGCCGCGTTCGCGACGATCATCAGCGCGGAGACCCACCAGGCGGCCTGGTCGTCACCGTACGTACCGGCCGACCCGTACAGGAAGGTCGTGACGGCGAGTCCACCGGCCAGCACCACGGCGAGCACCGTGTCCTGCCGGTACTCGTGCCGCCCCACCGGCAGTCGCGACCACTCCGCCGTCGTCCCCATGCAGGAAACGCTACTGGGTGTGCTCGGGCAGGAGTAGCCTCCCGCCAACGAACAGGGAGATGCCATGCAGTTCCTCGTCAACGTCGTAGACGACGGCCAGGCCGCTGCCGTCGGCAACACGTACTCCGCGACCGACGCCGAAGCCGCCGCGGTCGAGGCCTTCAACGAACGGATGGCCGACGCGATCGTGTTCGCCGCCGGGGTCTCCGCGCCGGCGGACGCCATCGTGGTCGACGCCCGCGGGGACGCGGCCGACACCACGCCCGGGCGCGCCACGACCGGGCCCGCCACCAACTCCGACGAGTACGTCGCCGGGTTCTGGGTCATGGACCTCCCGGATGCCGAGACGGCGGCACGGGTGGCGCACCAGGCGTCGCAGGCGTGCAACCGGGCGATCGAGCTCCGCCCGCTGCTCTGACGGCACGGACACCATCCGGCCGACGGGCCACCGCGGGGACGGCGCTCGCAGCGGTCACGACTGCCCCGACCACGAACGTCCCGACGAAGCCGATCGCGCCGACGAGCGCTCCGGCACCCGCCGCACCGACGGCCTGCCCGAGCACGAGCGCGACGAACAGCATCGACGTGCCCGCCGACGACCGCTCGGCATCGATCTCGGTCGTCCACGCGATCAGCGCCCCGGTCGCCGCCGTGTAGCCCCAGCCGAACACGGCACACGCCAGCAGCGCCGCGACCGTCGACTGTGGCGCTGCCCCGAGCACGGCGACGGCGACGGCGACCGACCCCGCCGTGACCGCCCAGAGCGTCCGTGCGCGCAACCCGTTCGTCCAACGCGCGGTGACCACGACGGCCGCTCCGCCGATCCCGAGCGCGATCCAGGCCGACACCGAGACGACGACCGACGCGCCGGCCTCCACCAGCGCCGAACGTCCGTAGGTCCAGACGACGGCGGACCCCGCCCCGAACAGGAGCGCCAGCACGAGGACCCCTCGGTGCGCCGCGAACCACGGAGCGCCGGGCAGTGGCGCCCGGGACGCAGCGGCCCCGCCGCGGGACACCATGAGCAGCAGCGCGCCGACGGCCAGGGCGAACACCCCGGACACCGCCCAGGCCGTCCGCCAGTCGGGCAGCAGCACGAGCGCGAGCACCCCGGCACCCACGAGCCCCGGGCCGGTGCCGGCGTTCACGATCGCCTGCGCTCGACCGAGCAGCGCCGCCGGCACCTGCTCGGCGACGATCCGCACGAGGGCGGGCGACGCGAGTCCGGCACCTGCCGACGCGAGCACGGCGCTGACGCCGAACGCCAGCGAGCCGCCGGCCGTCGCCATCGCGATCGCACCGACCCCCGCCACCAGGGTCGCGATCGCGACGAGCACCCGGGGCATCCGTGCGGCGAGCAGGAACCCGGCCACTGCACCGACGCAGTACAGCGCCGAGGCACCCGACGAGACCCACCCGGCGGCGTCTGCCCGGAGCCCCAGGTCGCGCTGCACGTCGGGCAGGAACAGCCCGTACGCCAGGCGCACCAGGCCGTAGGTGGCGGCGATCAGGCCGAGTCCGCTCACCAGGAGCAGTCGATGTCGTAACGAAAACGATCGTTTCACTTTTCAGAGCCTAGGGTGCTCTCATGGTGATGCGCCCAGGGACCGAGCAACGGCTGCTCGACGCCGCCGAGGAGCTCTTCTTCTCACAGGGCATCGCCGCCACCCCGATCGACGCCGTCCTCGAACGGGCCGGGGTCTCGACAGCCACGCTGTACCGCGGCTACGCGAGCAAGGAGTCGCTCGTCGCCGCGGCCCTCACCCGTCGCCACGATGACTGGATCGCCACCTGGGATCGTGCGGTCGCCGCCGAACACGACGACCTGGGCCGACTCCTGGCGGTGTTCGACGCCCTCGACGACTACCGCTCGACGCCCACGGGCTCCCGCTGGTGCGCCTTCCTCGGCACCGCCGCCGAGTACGCGGACGCCCCCGCCGAGGTCCGGCAGGTCCTGGACCTCGAGACCACCACGTTGCGCCGTCGGCTCGTGGCGCGGGCGGCGCCGGTGGTCGGTCCCCGTGCCGAGGCCCTCGCCGACCAGATGCTGCTCATCGTCTCCGGTTCCCTTGCGATGCGGTTGCGCGACCCCGCGCTCGACACGACGACGGCACGTTCCGTCGCCGCGTCCCTCATCCGGGAACACACCCCAGACGGAACGGCGCCCACCACATGACCCGATCGCGTGCTGCCACGATCACCCGCCGTTCCCTGCTCATCGGTGGCGCGGGCGTCGTCGCCGCGGGAGCCGTGGCCGAGGGGATCAACCTCGGCCTGCTGCCCGGGCGCTCGACCCTGTACCGGGTCCTCGGTCTGGACGGCACCGACGGCACGGTCCCCGACGTCGAGCCGGTTCCCACCACTTCCGGCACCTTCGTGTCGACCGCGCGGAAGGGCCGCACCGTCGGCTGGACGATCGCGGCCCCGGCATCCGACACCCCCTTGCCGGTGGTGGTCGCCCTGCACGGCCACGGCGACGACCACACCTCGTTCTTCGGGCGGAGCCTGGGCTACGACCGGTTCCTCGCAGCGCACGTCGCCGACGGCGGAGCCCCGTTCGCGATCGCCTCGATCGACGGCGGCAACCGCTACTGGCACCCACGAGCCGACGGGGACGACCCCGCCGCGATGGTCGTCGACGAGTTCCTGCCCCTGATCGCCCGCCGCGGCTTCGACACGGACCGCCTCGCCCTGACCGGCTACTCGATGGGTGGCTTCGGCGCCCTCCGGCTCGGCGGAGTCCTCGGCGCCTCGCGCGTCCGGGCCGTCTCGGCCATCAGCCCCGCGCTCTGGAAGTCGGCCGCCGACACCGCCCGCGGCGCCTTCGACGACGCCGCCGACTTCCGCGCGAACACCGTCCTCGGGCGGCAGCGCGCCCTCGACGGAGTCGCCGTCCGCGTCGACTGCGGCAACGGTGACGGGTTCGCGCCGGCGGTGCACGCCTACGTCGACGGCTTCGACACGCCTCCGGCCGGGGGCTTCGAACCCGGCGCCCACACGCACGGCTACTGGCGCCGCCTGGCGCCGCAGGAGCTCGCCTTCCTCGGCCGCCACCTGGGCCGCTGACCCGACGAGCGCCCGGGACGCGCGTCGAGGCGGACGGGAGGCCCGTGGCGGCCCCGCACCGCGCCTCCTGGCCGTCGACCGGTCACCGCAACGGCCCGCGCCGCGTGCCCAGGAGCGCTCAGGCGCGACCGCGGTTGCGCCGCCGGATCTCCTTCGGAGCCCGCCCGGCCATGAAGGACCGTGCGGGATCGACGAGGAAGCCCTGCCGGAGCGCCTCGCGACCGACGAGCATCCGGAACCCCATCTGGTCACGGTTGCTCAAGGTGACCTCGGACTCGACGACCTGCCCGGCCAACGCGATCCGCGTGCGGACCACGATGCGCTCCTGGGTGTGTCCGGTCGAGCTGCGGACGATGCGGCGGTCGTGCACGTCGCACTCGATGGTGGAGGCGTCGGCGTCGGTGTCCTGCCAGGGGTGGAGCGAGAACCGGACCCGCTCGCCGGGCAGTTCCTCGAGGTCGAAGGCGTGCAACGCGGAGCTCCGGGCGCCGGTGTCGAGCTTCACCTTGATCCACGGCACGCCGAGGTCCGGCAGCCCCGCCCACTCCCGCCACCCGGCGACGACGAGCCCGCTGTCGGAGGACTTCGGAGCTCGGGCCATGTGCCCATCCTGTCGCATGCTCCGTGGCCACGTCCGCATGCTTTGATGGGGCGTCGCCGTCGATCCGACCCAGCGGAGAACCCCTCGATGAAACTCGCCATCCTGTCGCGCGCGCCCCAGGCGTACTCGACCCAGCGCCTCCGCGCAGCGGCACTCGACCGCGGTCACGAGGTCAAGGTGCTCAACACCCTGCGCTTCGCGATCGACCTGTCCGGCGACGACCCGGACCTGCTCTACCGCGGCAAGCTGCTGAGCGACTACGACGCGGTGCTGCCGCGCATCGGCAACTCGATCACCTACTACGGCACCGCCGTGGTGCGGCAGTTCGAGCAGATGGACGTCTACACGCCGAACACGGCGAACGGCATCACGAACTCGCGGGACAAGCTGCGGGCGAACCAGATCCTGTCGCGGCACGACATCGGCATGCCGGCGACGACCTTCGTGGCCGGCCGCAACGACGTGCGCGGCGCCATCGAGCGGGTCGGTGGCGCGCCCGTCGTCATCAAGCTCCTCGAGGGCACGCAGGGCATCGGCGTGATCCTGGCACCCGAGGCGAAGGTGGCCGAGTCGATCGTCGAGACCCTGCACTCCACCAAGCAGAACGTCCTGATCCAGCGGTTCATCGCCGAGAGCCGCGGTCGTGACATCCGGGCCCTCGTCGTCGGTGACCGGGTCGTGGCAGCGATGCGCCGGACTGCCTCGGGCGACGAGTTCCGCTCCAACGTGCACCGCGGCGGCACCGTCGAGAAGGTCACGCTCTCGCCCGAGTACGAGGCGGTGGCCGTCCGCTCGGCGCAGATCATGGGCCTCAAGGTCGCCGGCGTCGACATGCTCGAGGGCAACGACGGGCCCCTCGTCATGGAGGTCAACTCGTCGCCCGGGCTCGAGGGTGTCGAGCGCGCCACCGGCCTCGACATCGCCGGTGCGATCGTCGACTTCATCGCGAACCAGGTCGCGTTCCCCGAGATCGACGTCCGCCAGCGGCTGTCCGTCTCGACCGGCTACGGCGTCGCCGAGCTCCTCGTGCACACCAACGCCGACCTGGTCGGCAAGACGATCAAGGAGTCCGGGCTCTGGGACCGCGACATCACGGTCCTCACGCTGCACCGCGGCTCGAACGTCATCCCGAACCCGCGCAGTGGCGTCGCCCTCGAGCCGGGGGACCGCCTGCTCTGCTTCGGCAAGCTCGAGGAGATGCGGTCGATGATCCCGGAGCGCAGGAAGCGGCGTGCGAAGGTGCGGAAGCTGCCGAAGGACGTCTGATCCGGAGCCGTCCAGCGCATCCGGATCGCGCACACAGGCCAGATGCGGAAGTATGTGTCGGTGACGATCATGACGGAACGGCCGGTCGACCAGGCATCGAGCAGTGAACCGGAGCAGCCCGGCAACGCCACGGCGAAGCACCGGAACGTCTCACTGCTCTCCGTGGCGACCACCACGGCGGAGCGTGTGACGACCTCGGCCGACATCGAGGCCAAGCTGCGAGGGGTCCTCCGTCGACTCCGTCTGCCGATGGGGCTGCTCGAGCGCGTCGCCGGGGTCATCGAGCGTCGCAACTGGGGCGAGGGGCAGACCTTCCAGGACGCCGCGATCGACGCCGGCCGCCGTGCCATGGCCGAGGCGGGGGTCCGTCCGGACGAGATCGGGCTCCTGATCAACACCTCGGTGACCCGTCCGCACCTCGAGCCGTCGGTGGCCGTCCGACTGCACCACGGGCTCGGGCTGCCGTCGTCCGCCATCAACTTCGACATCGCGAACGCCTGCCTGGGGTTCGTCAACGCCATGAGCGTCGCCGCGGGCATGATCGACTCCGGGCAGATCAAGTACGCGCTCGTCGTCGACGGCGAGGACGCCGACCAGGTGCAGCTCAACACCATCGACCGCCTGAACCAGGGCGGCCGGAACCGCAAGGACTTCATGAGCGAGTTCGCCAGCCTGACCCTCGGGTCCGGTGCTGCGGCGGCCGTGCTCGGCCCGGCGGACCTGCACCCCGAAGGACACCGGATCGTCGGCGGCGTCACCCGCGCGGCGACCCAGTGGTACGACCTGTGCGTCGGCAGCGTCGACGGGATGTTCACGGACGCGAAGATGCTGCTCAAGGGTGGCATGGAGCTCGTCGTCGCCGCCTGGACCGAGGCCCGCGCCCACTTCGACTGGGCGAACATGGACCGCTACGTGCTGCACCAGGTCTCCGACGTGCACACCAACGCCTTCGTCGAGGCCATCGGCATCCCGCGTGACAAGGTCCCCACCACCTACCAGCGCTTCGGCAACGTCGGTCCCGCATCGATCCCGATCACCCTGGCCGACGAGGTCGCGTCGGGCGGGATCCGTCGCGGTGACCGTGTGTTCCTCGGTGGCGTCGGCTCCGGCATCAACACGGCGATGATGGAACTCCACTGGTGAGGTCCCGGCTGCCCCGCGTCGCCGCGAGCACGGCTCCGGCGACGCAGCCGCCTTCGCTGCCCGACCTCGACCCGGCCTGGTCGCGTCTGGTCACGGTCCCCGCGTGGTCTGCAGATCGCAGGGGAGGAACGGATCGCGCCGCGCGCACCTGGCACCTCCTCGACACGGCCGGCTCCCTGGCCGCGCTCGGCGTGGAACCGGTGGGCACGATCCTCTGCGTGCACGGCAACCCGACCTGGTCGTACCTGTGGCGGTCGGTACTCCGCACCTCGCTCGAGGTCGCCCAGGCCGGCGGCCCGGCCTGGCGCGTGGTCGCCGTCGACCAGCTCGACATGGGCTTCTCGGAGCGCACCGGTGTCGAGCGGGGACTGGCGCAGCGCGTCGCGGACCTCGGCGCCCTGACCGACGAACTCGGGCTGGCCGGACCGGTCGTCACCCTCGGCCACGACTGGGGCGGTGTGGTGTCGCTCGGCTGGGCGGTCGACCACCCGGACGTCCTGGTCGCCGCGATGACGTGCAACACCGCCGTGCACCAGCCCGACGACGCCCCGATCCCGGCGCCACTGCGCCTCGCACTGGGCCCGGGGATGCTCGGCCGCGCGACGGTCGTGACGCCGGCGTTCCTCGAGACCACCCTCGCCATCGCGCACCCGAAGCTCGACCGGGCCACAGCCGACGGCTACCGTGCGCCCTACCGCGGTGCCGCCCGACGCGGTGGCATCGGCGGGTTCGTCGCGGACATCCCCGTCGACGCCCGGCACCGGAGCGCCCCCGAACTCGACCGCATCGCCGCCGGGGTCGCCGCGCTCGACGTGCCGGTGCTCCTGCTCTGGGGCCCGCGCGACCCGGTGTTCCTCGAGCGCTACCTGGACGACCTGACCGAACGCGTGCCGCACGCCGACGTCCACCGGTTCGAGGGCGCCGGGCACCTGCTGCCGGACGACGCCGACGTGGCGGGCGCGGTGTTCGACTGGCTTGGCGACCGCCTGCCGGACGGCCGTCGTCCTGCTCAGGCCCCCACGGGCCTCCAGTCCGACGCCGTGGACCCGGGCCAGCCCGCAGAGGCGACCCCGCCGCTCTGGGCACGACTCGACGAACTGCGGGGGAGCGACGAGCCCGCGCTGGTCGAGATGGCCGCCGCAGGTGGCCCCCGCACGATCACGTGGCGGCTGCTCGCACGATGGGTCGACGAGATCGCCGCCGGCCTCGACGACCTGGGTGTCCGCAGCGGCGACCGCGTCTCGCTCCTGGTGACGCCCGGCGCCGACCTGACCGCCGTCCTGTACGCCTGCGTGCGGATCGGCGCGGTCGTCGTCGTCGCGGACGCCGGACTCGGACTCGGCGGCCTGACCCGGGCCGTCCGCGGGGCCCGACCCGACTGGATCATCGGCGCGCTGCCCGGACTCGGCGCCGCGCGTGCCCTCGGCTGGCCGGGCCGTCGCATCGCGACCGTCTCGCTGCCCGCGCCGGCCCGGAAGGCGCTGCGGGTGGAGCACACGCTCGTCGACGTCGCTCGACGTGGCGCCCGCCGTCTCGCCCACGGCACCGCGCTGCCGGCGGCTCCGTCGTCGGACGCACCCGCTGCCGTGCTCTTCACCTCGGGGTCGACCGGGCCGGCGAAGGGCGTCGTGTACACGCACGGGCAGCTCAGCGCGGTCCGGGACGCCCTGGCCACCCAGTACGACGTCGGTGTCGGCACCGGGCTCGTCGCCGGGTTCGCACCGTTCGCGCTGCTCGGCCCGGCCCTCGGTGCCCGGTCGGTCGCGCCCGACATGGACGTCACCGCGCCCCGCACCCTGACGGCGAAGGCGGTCGCGGCCTCGGTCGCCGCGGCCGACGCCACCGTGGTGTTCCTGTCGCCGGCAGCCCTGGCGAACGTCGTCGCCACCGAGGCGGAGCTCACCGACGCCGACCGCCAGGCACTGAAGGGCGTGCGGCTGTTCCTGTCGGCCGGGGCTCCCGTCTCGGCTGCGCTGCTCACCGCGGCGACCGAGCTGATGCCGAACGCCAGCGCGCACACCCCCTACGGCATGACCGAGGGGCTGCTCATGACCGACGTCGACCTCGACGGGGTCCGTGCCGCCGGTCGGTCGGCCGACGAGGGGATCTGCGTCGGGGTACCGGCAGCGAACGTCCGCGTCCGCATCGCGCCGCTCGACGGTTCCGGGCGCTCGACCGGAGCCCTGACGGACGAGCCCGGGGTCACCGGCGAGATCGTCGTCGCGGCACCACACGTGCGCGACCACTACGACCGGCTCTGGCGCACCGACCGGGTCTCGCGCCTCGGCGTCGACGACCCGCGCGGGCACCGCACAGGGGACGTCGGGCACCTGGATGACGCGGGACGGATCTGGGTCGAGGGCCGGCTGCAGCACGTGCTCACCACCCCGGACGGGGTCGTCACGCCGGTGGGGCCGGAGCAGCGGATCGAGGGCGTCGACGGTGTCGGACGTGCCGGGGTCGCGGGGATCGGACCGATCGGCACCCAGCAGGTGGTGGCCGTCGTCGAGACCGACCCTGCGGTGCGCCGGCCCGGGCTGGCGTCGCCGTCGCTCGCTGCAGCGGTCCGTGCCGCCGCCGGAGTGCCGCTCGCCGCGGTGCTCGTCGTGCCCGTGCTGCCGACCGACATCCGGCACAACTCCAAGGTCGACCGCACCCGGCTGTCCCGCTGGGCGGCGTCCGTGCTCTCCGGCGGACGGATGGTCCGCCCGTGATCGGCGCGGAGGGCGCGTTCGGTGCGGCGGGCGCGATCGGTGCGGAGGGCGCGATCTCACGCGCTCACCGACACTTCGCGGGCCGTCGGGCGCGTGAGGTGTCGGTGAGCTCGAATCTCCGACCCGCCACGGTTCGAGACCGCGGACGGATGGTCCGCCCGTGAAGGTCCTGGTCACCGGCGCCAGCGGGTTCCTCGGGCAGGCCACCGCCGCCGCCGTGCGGGACGCCGGGCACGAGGTCCGGACCTTCCAACGTCGTCCCTCCGGTGTGGCCGGGGTGCAGGACGTCGCCGGCACGATGACCGACGACGCCGCGATCGCCCGCGCGGTCGACGGGGTCGAGGCCGTCGTGCACCTGGCTGCGAAGGTGTCACTCGCCGGGGACCCGGCCGACTTCGCCCGGATCAACATCGAGGGGACGCGCTCCCTGCTGCGCGTCGCCCGTGCCGCCGGGGTCGGGCGCTTCGTCTTCGTGTCGTCGCCGTCGGTCGCGCACACCGGGTCGTCGCTCGTGGGCGCCGGTGCCGGTCCAGCCGAACCGTCCCGCGCTCGTGGCGACTACGCCCGCACCAAGGCCGCGGCGGAACTGCTGGCACTCGAGGCCGACGCCCCGGACTTCGCCGTCGTGGCGGTCCGGCCGCACCTGGTGTGGGGCCCCGGTGACACGCAGCTCGTCGGACGGATCGTCGAGCGTGCCCGGACCGGACGGCTCCCGCTGCTCGACTCCGGCGCAGCGCTCATCGACACGCTCTACGTCGACAACGCCGCGACGGCCATGGTCGCGGCGCTCGAACGCGTCACGGACGACGGTGTGCACGGCAACGCCTACGTCGTCACGAACGGTGAGCCACGGCCCGTCGCCGACCTGCTCGCGGGCATCTGCACGGCATCGGGCGTCCGACCGCCGCGGTGGCACGTGCCGGCAGCGGTCGCACGGGCCGCGGGCTCCGCGGTCGAGGCCGTCTGGCGCGTCCGACCGGGCGAGGACGAGCCGCCGATGACCCGGTTCCTGGCCGAGCAGCTGTCGACGGCGCACTGGTTCGACCAGCGACGGACCCGGCGCGACCTGCGGTGGACCCCGTCGGTCTCGATCGACGAGGGGCTCGAACGCCTGCGCGCCGCGGAAGCCGGGCCCGGTTCCGGAGTTTCGCGATGAGCGACAGTTCGCGGGCGCCTCGCCCCGAGGAGTGTCGCTGAGCCCGAAACTCGCCCGCGGACGAGCGGACGGCTGCGCGCGGCGGCTCAGGCCTCGTCGGCCGCCACGTAGACCCAGGCCGTCCAGCCCGAGGCCAGCGTGACCCGGATGCGCTGGTAGTCGGCGACCTCGTAGCGGTCGACCGCGCGGAGCTGCCACTCGTACCCGAGGGTCAGCGCCACGCCCTCGACGACGTCGTCCTGGCTGCCGCGGCGGAGGATCGGGTGCCGGTCGGAGCCGCTCGTCCGGATGACCTCCGGGTCGGTGATCGTCACCCAGTCGAGTCGCCAGCCGGGCAGCGAGGCCGGGGTGGTGGGGACGTGGTCGCCGAACAGCGACTCCTGCACGAGGGGCTGCTGCAGCGTGCCGTAGGAGAAGACCCGGTGCGTCTCGCCGGGGAGCGGGGTCGGGCGCTTCACGGGACGCGGGGCGATCGTCGGTGTCGAGGTCCAGACGAGCGCACCGGCCAGGCCGGTCAGGCCGAGGTGCAGCAGGCCGATGATGCCGATGACGCTGCCCCACAGCACGCCCGAGGTGTCGCCGGGACACGGGTACGTCATCCCCTCGTCCTCGAAGTCGACGCACTCGGCCCCGCCGTTGGTGATCCCGACCGCGATCGCGATGATGCCGACGACGAGACAGACGAGCGCGAACGCGCCGAGACCGATGACCCAGCGCTGGCCGGGGGAGAGACGCTTCACGTCGCGAGGCTAGCGGACGGGCAGTGGACCCCGGGACCACCCGGGTGGGCCGAGCGGGTCGGGTGGGGCGGGCCTCCAGGCGGTGGTCACGCGTGGTCGGGGTGGGGCGGCGACTGCTCGTCGTCGAACGGACCGTGCACGTCGAGGACGCGCACGTCCACCGAGGTGCGGAGGTCGGACAGCTGCCGCGTCGCCGCGGTGACCTGCTGCCGGACCTCGGCGGCGACCTCGAGCACCGGGTGCGGGTAGCTCACGACGACGGCGACCTGCACCTCGAGGGTGCCGTCCTCTTCGTCGACCTGCACGCCGGCGGTGCCCGCCGAGTGGCCGAGCTGCTTCCGCAGCTGGTCGGCGGCACGGGCGGCGATCCCGCCGAGGTGGTGCACTCCTGGCACGCCGAGCGCGGTCTCCGCCGCGGTGCGCGCGACGATCGTCGCGGTGCTCGCGTCGTCCGGCAGCGGCTCCGTCAGAGCTGCGGGCAGGGGCACCTCGGTGACCTGCGTGTCCGCATGGGGGTCGTGCTGCATGGTTCCTCCTCGTTCGGGATCTGCGCGGGGACGCATCGGGGCACCCGTTCGACGGGTGCCCCGATGCGGTCGTGCGACCTACTTCTTGAAGACGTCCTTGACGTCCTCGCCGGTCTGCTTCGCGCTCGCAGCGGTCTGGTCCTTCTTGCCCTCGGCGACCTTCGAGTCGTCGTTGGTCAGGTTGCCGACGGCTTCCTTCGCCTTGCCGGCGAGGTCCTGTGCGGCGTTCTTGATCTTGTCGTCGAGTCCCATGACGGGTCCTTTCGTGGGTGGGCGGTGTGCCCGGTGGTGTGGTGGTGGGCCGGGAGGCCCGGGGTGCGTCCGGCTGACGGGTGTCAGTGGACGCGGGTCGGCTTCGCGAGCGCGGAGCGGGTACCGCCGGTCAGGTGCACGAGCACCGGGACCGGACGGCCGAGGGTGCGGTCGAGGACCGCGACGGCTCGGTCGACGGCGTCGAGCACGCTGACGGCGTCCCCGCCGCGGCGGACCGCGACACGGATCCGGGCGGCGCGCTGCCGGCGGACGAGGTAGGTGTCGACTCGGGACCCGACCACGTCGCGGACACCCGCGAGTTCGTGCTCGAGGACGTCCCGGACGAGTGCGACGTTGACGGTGACCGCATCGTCGCCCGAGTGCTCCCGGACGGCGACGGACGTGCCGCCACCACCGCGGGTGAACACCCACACGAGCGACAGGACGATCACGAGGGCCGCGGCCCCGGCGACGATCCACAGCGCGGACGCGGGGACGTCGAGGCTGCGGGGGAGGTCGACGTACGGCGTGACGGCGTCCTGGACGGCGGGCAGCACGCCCGCGCCCATCGCGATCCCGACGACCACGGCGACGAGGCCGAGGACGAACAGGATGATCCGGTTGAGGGTCCGGTTGCTCTTGGTCATGCGAGGGTTCCCTTCTCCTCGACCCGGACGCGGACGCGTCGGCCGAAGCGCTCGTCGAGACCGCTCAGGCGTTCCACGACGGCGGCGCGGACGCTCGCCTCGTCGACCGGAACACCGGTGACGGGGACGATGCGGACCTCGGTGGAACGGCCACGGGCGGTGGCGGAGGCGTTCCCCTCGGGGACACCGGCCGCCGTGCCGGCAGCGTTCGCCGCGGTGGAGGCGACGATGCGGGCGTCGATGACGACCGCACCACGCTCGTGCTCGACGACCGATCGGTGCTGGCGGCCGGGCTTGAGCGCCAGGACGACCAGCACGACGCCGAGGACGACGAGTACACCCGCGATGACCTCGACGATGGTGACGAACGCGGCGTCCGGGCGGAGCGCCGTGTCGACCACGGTCTGGGGGTCGGCGACCAGCGGCGGGCGTCCGATGGCACTGAGCACCGCCTCGGTGCCGATCCAGGCGGCCACCAGGGCGAGCACCACGAGTGCCACCGCCACTGCTGTGGAGCGGGAGCGGTGCACGCTCCGACGACGGATGCGTCGTTCGACGGAACCGTTGCTCATGATGGCCTCCTAGCGGGCACGGGACTCGCGCTCGCGCACGATCCCGGTGAGTTCGATGTGGGCACTGCCGACGCGACGCCCGGTCAGGTCGCTCACGCGGCCCTTGACCTGGTCCGCGATCCGGATCGACCCGGAGACGATGTCGTCGCTCGCGGCGATCGGCCCGGTGATGTCGAGCGACAGTGCTCCCGACGCGTCGCCGAGGCCGACGCGCACCCGCTTGGCGGGGGCGCCGAGCCCTTCGGCTGCGACGGCCCGCGCCAGCGAGGTGAGCGCGCGTGCGGTGATCTCGACGCGGCCCGGGACGTCCGGGCCGGCGTTCACCGGGAGCTCCGGCGTCCGGTCAGCACGTCGGTGAGGGCGCCGCGGTCGATGCGCCCGGTGGCGAGTGCGGCCACGAGGGCCCCGATCGCACCGAACACGAGCACGAGCACGAAGCCCCAGAACCCGAACTGCAGTGCCACGACGGCGAGGACTGCGCCGATGAGGGCGCCGATCAGCGTGTTGCTCATGCGACTCGGGCTTCCTGCTTCTCGTCCTCGTTGTCGTCGTCGTCACCCGGGATGTAGACGTCCTGGACGGTCACGTTGACCTCGGCGACCTCCATGCCGACGATCTGCTCGAGGGCACGGGCGACACCGGCACGGACGCCGTCGGCGACCTGCTGGAGCGACACCGGGTACTCGGCGACGATCACGATGTCCGCGGCGACCTGCTTCTCGCCGACCTCGACCTTGACGCCCTGACCGAAGTCACGCTGGCCGATGGCGTCGCGGAGGGCGCCGATGGCACGGGCTGCGCCGTTGCCGAGGGAGTGCACGCCGTTGACCTCGCGGGCGGCGATGCCGGCGACCTTCGACACGACGGTGTCGTCGATGACGGTCTTGCCGGTGACGCCGCTGGTACCGGCGTGCGAGGTGGCACGGGTCGCCGTGGTGGCCGGGGTGGGGGTGATGGTGTCAGCCATGTTCGTTCCTTCCGTTGACCCGCCGGGCGTTCCCAGCGGTTGCTGTTCACGGATGAGACGGGCTGTGGAAGAGATTCGTCACACACGACTTCTCGGATTCGGTAGAAATCCAGGGATCCCCGGAAATCCGGGGATCTGCGTGTACCCCCGGGGTGTTCCGTCAGGCAGTTCCGCTGTTTCCGGCCGCGTCGTTGCGTTCTGCAGTGGCCCGCATGGCGCGGACACAGGCCATCGGGGACTCGCCACGCTCCTCGCGGAAGAGCTGCTGCAGGCGTCGGGGGAGCACCCCTGCGGCGGCGGCGATGTCGTCGAGCGTGAGCGGGTCGTCGAGGTGCTGTTCGATGTACGACACCGCACGGCGGACCCGCCACGACGCCTTGCCGGCCTCCGGTCGCGCAGCCAGCGACGCGCGTTTCGTCACAGCCGGGTCCTCACCGAACCGGTCGCGGTAGGTCTCGGCGAACCGGCCCGGGTTGGTGAAGCCCCAGCGGCGGGCGATCGCGGCGATGCCGGAGGACACGAGCGGGCAGTCCGCCGGGGCGACCGGGCCACCCCGGTCCGCCAGGAGCAGCTCCTCGCGCACCCGGTCCAGGCGGTGGTCGCGGAGGAACCGGTGCGGGGTGGTGTCGAGCGTCCGGGCGAAGACGTCCTGCAGCCCGCGCTGGCTCAGCCCGCACGCGGCGGCGATCGTGGGGACCGAGGGGCGTTCGGCGGCGTGCAGCTCGATGAACCGGATCGCGTCGCGGAGCCGGTTCGCCACGGGGACGTCGTCACCGCGGTTGCGGATGGGGAACGTGTCGAGGATGACGACGGCCAGGCGGCGGTTCAGGGCGGTCCGCATCGGTCCGAGCACGCGGTCGTCGACCAGGGCCGGCCCGAGGTCGCGGATGAGGTGCCGCAGGGGTTCGCGCCGGGCTACGACCTCGTCCTGCTGGTCGAACAGCAGTGGGCCGTCGGGCAGGCGGTAGCCGAGGTCGCGGCCGACGCTGCGCAGGAACCGGTCGGACACGTGCACGCCGTTGTAGACGGTGCCGTCGGACTCGAACCGGTAGGCCTCGGACGCCGACGCGATGTACGGGCTGCCCGGTGCGACCACGCGGGTGCGGTCGGCGAAGTGCATCTCGAGCCGGCCCTTGGTCAGCCAGAACACCACGTGGTCGTCCCGCACACCGATGACCCCGCCGCGCCGACCGCCCTCGGCGCGCATGGTGCGGAGCGTCAGGTCGTCGTCGCCCACGACGGTGTACTCGTACCGGGTGTCGTCGGTGGCGAAGGTCTCCGAGGCGAAGTCCGACCCGCCGTACTCGGCCGCGAAGATGTCCGAGTAGTCGGAGCCCTCGCCGTCGGAGAACCGCAGCCGGCGGAATCCGTTCGTCGTCGAGGGGTCCATGCGCAGATCATGCCACCGGTTGCGTCCAGTCCGGGATGGAATACCCTAGGGGGGTACCGTATTGAGAACGGTGGAGGCGGACATGCACGAACACGTCGGGTACATCGGCGACAAGGACGACCTGCTCAAGCGACTCCGTCGCGCCGAGGGGCAGGTGCGCGGCATCGCGCGGATGGTCGAGGACGAGACGTACTGCATCGACGTCCTGACGCAGATCTCGGCGGCGAACCGGGCGCTCGAACGCGTGGCGCTGTCGCTGCTCGAGGACCACCTGGCGCACTGCGTCGCCGAGGCCGTCGCCGAGGGCGGGGACGCCGCCGACGAGAAGGTGCGCGAGGCCAGCCAGGCGATAGCCCGGCTCGTCCGCTCCTGACCCCGACGACCCACCACCGAAAAGGAGACACCATGACCACCGAAACGCTGCTCGTCGAGGGCATGACCTGCGACCACTGCGTGATGAGCGTCACCGAGGAACTCACCGAGGTCGACGGGGTGTCGGGCGTCGACGTCCGACTCGTCCCCGGCGGATCCTCCGAGGTCACGGTCAGCTCGGCGGCACCCGTCGACGTGGACGCCCTCCGCGCCGCCGTCGCCGAGGCGGGGTACGAGGTCGTGCGCTCGTGACCGACCGCACCGTCGAACTCGACATCACCGGGATGACGTGCGCCTCGTGCGCGAACCGCATCGAGCGGAAGCTCGGCAAGCTGCCCGGGGTCACCGCCACGGTCAACTACGCCACCGAGAAGGCGCAGGTGCAGGTCGCCGCGGACGGTACCGCCGACCCCGAGGCGCTCATCGCCGCGGTGGAGTCGGCCGGGTACGGCGCCACGGTGCCGGCCCCGCCCGCCGCTGCTGACGCCGACCCCGCGGTGGACGAGGACCCGACCGGCCCGCTGCGCCGGCGCCTGGCCGTGTCCGCCGTGCTCGCGGTGCCCGTCGTGGTGCTCTCGATGGTGCCGGCCCTGCAGTTCCCGAACTGGCAGTGGCTCGCCCTGACGCTCGCCGCGCCCGTCGCGGTCTGGGGCGCGCTCCCGTTCCACCGTGCCGCGTGGGTCAACGCCCGGCACGGTGCCGCTACCATGGACACCCTGGTGAGCGTCGGCGTCCTCGCTGCCTTCGGGTGGTCGCTGTACGCCCTGTTCCTCGGCGACGCCGGCACGACCGGCATGCACATGACGTTCTCGTGGTTCGCCACGGACCCCGAGGCCACCGACCTCTACCTCGAGGTCGCGACGGCCGTGACGGTCTTCATCCTCGCCGGCCGGTACATGGAGGCGCGCGCCAAGAAGCAGTCCGGTGCCGCGCTCCGTGCCCTGCTCGAACTCGGTGCGAAGGACGCCACCGTCCTGCGCGACGGCACCGAGCACCGCGTGCCGGCGTCGTCGCTCGCCGTCGGTGACGTCGTCGTCGTGCGCCCCGGTGAGCGGATCCCGAGCGACGGCCTGGTGCAGGACGGCTCCTCGGCCGTCGACCTCAGCATGCTCACCGGCGAGTCCGTGCCGGTCGAGGTGGGCCCGGGCGACCGCGTGACCGGCGCGACGATCAACGTCGGCGGCCGGCTCATCGTCGCGATCACCCGCGTCGGCGCCGACACCGAGCTCGCCCGGATGGGCCGCCTGGTGGAGGACGCCCAGACCGGCAAGGCCGAGGTGCAGCGCCTGGCCGACCGTGTGTCCGCGGTCTTCGTGCCGATCGTCATCGCACTCGCCGTGCTGGCCTTCGTCGGCTGGCTCGTGGTCGGCGGTTCGGTCACGGCGGCCTTCACCGCGGCCGTCGCCACCCTGATCATCGCCTGCCCGTGCGCCCTCGGACTCGCCACCCCCACCGCGCTGCTGGTCGGGACCGGCCGGGGCTCGCAGCTCGGCATCCTGATCGGCGGCCCGCAGGTGCTCGAGCGCACCCGTGGCGTCGACACCGTCGTGCTCGACAAGACCGGCACCGTCACCACGGGATCGATGACCCTGCGGTCGGTCACCGCCGTCGACGAGACCGACGACACCGTGCTCCGGCTCGCCGCCGCGGTCGAGGACGGCTCGGAGCACCCCGTCGCCCGTGCCGTGACCACCGCGGCTCGAGCCCGCGGCGTCGACCTGCCCGCGGCGACGCAGTTCACCGCCACCCCCGGCGCCGGCGTCCAGGCGGTCGTGGACGGCGACGTCGTCCTCGTCGGCACCACCCGCTGGCTCGCTGAATCGTGGTCCATCACCCTGCCCGAGGTCCTGTCCGACGCCGTCGACGGTGCCGAGGCCGACGGGGGCACGGCGGTCGTCGTCGCCCGGAACGGCAGCGCCCTGGGTGTGGTCGTCGTCGGCGACACCGTGAAGCCCGAGGCCGCCGACGCCATCGCCCGCTTCCGGGCACTCGGGTTGCACCCGGTGCTGCTCACCGGCGACAACGACGGTGCCGCACGCGGGGTCGCCGCCAGTGTCGGGATCGACGAGGTGCACGCCCGTGCGACCCCGGCGTCGAAGCTCGAGACCGTCCGTCGGCTGCAGTCCGAGGGGCGGAGCGTCGCGATGGTCGGCGACGGCGTGAACGACGCCGCCGCGCTCGCCGCGGCGGACCTCGGCATCGCCATGGGCGCCGGCACCGACGCAGCGATCGCGGCCAGCGACATCACGGTCGTGAGCGGTCGACTCACCGTGGTCGCCGACGCCATCCGGCTGTCCCGCGCCACGCTCGGTGTCATCAAGGGCAACCTGTTCTGGGCGTTCGCGTACAACGTCGCGGCGATCCCGCTCGCGATGGCCGGGCTGCTCAACCCGGTGCTCGCGGGTGCGGCGATGGCGTTCTCGTCGGTCTTCGTCGTGACGAACAGCCTGCGCCTGCGTCGCTTCGCACCGCAGCCGTGAACGCGGCAAGCCGCGCGTCCCTGGACCCGGCGAGTCGACCGCGGCCTGAACGCGGTGCGGCGACAACGGCCCTGAACGCGACCTGCCGGGGGCGTGACGCGCGCAGCGAACGCGAGCCGCGCCTCCCGGCCGACTGTGCGCACCACCTGCCGGAGCGCACTACGCTCGAAGGCGGTCCGCGACGCAGCGCTGCGTGACCCGCGGGCTGTACGTCTTGAACGTGATCCCCAGGAGGACCGAAGTGACCGAATCCGCTCCCGTCGACCCCACATCGACCGAAGGCTGGAAGAAGCTCGACAGCATCGCTGCCGACTTCACCCCGGACCTGCGAGGGTGGTTCGACAGCGACCCCGGTCGTGCCGAGCAGTACACCTTCCAGGCCGCCGACCTGACCGTCGACCTGTCCAAGGGCCTGGTGACCGACGAGATCCTCGCCGCGCTGCTGCAGGTCGCGAAGGACACCGGCGTCGCCGAGCGCTTCCAGGCGATGCTCGCCGGTGAGCACATCAACGTCACCGAGGACCGCGCCGTCCTGCACACCGCGCTCCGCCGCCCGAAGGCGACCGAGGGCCTCGTGCCCGCGGCACCCCTGACCGTCGACGGCCAGGACGTCGACGCCGACGTGCACGCCACGCTCGACAAGGTCTACGGCTTCGCCGAGCAGGTCCGCAGCGGCGCCTGGACCGGTGTCACCGGCAAGCGCATCGAGACCGTCGTCAACATCGGCATCGGCGGCTCCGACCTCGGCCCCGTCATGGTCTACGAGGCGCTCAAGCCGTACGTCCAGCCCGGCCTCGAAGCCCGCTTCGTGTCGAACATCGACCCGGCGGACATCTACGAGAAGACCGCGGACCTCGACCCCGAGACCACGCTCTTCATCGTCGCGTCGAAGACCTTCGGCACGCTCGAGACCCTGACGAACGCCCGCCTCGCCCGCCAGTGGCTGTGGGAGGAGCTCGGCCTGACCGACGCCGCCGACGACGAGAAGAAGAACGCCGTCGCCAAGCACTTCGTCGCCGTCTCCACCGCGCTCGACAAGGTCGAGGCGTTCGGCATCGACCCCGAGAACGCCTTCGGCTTCTGGGACTGGGTGGGCGGCCGCTACTCGGTCGACTCGGCCATCGGCACGAGCGTCGTCATCGCCATCGGCAAGGAGAACTGGGAGCAGTTCCTCGCCGGCTTCCACGCCATCGACGAGCACGTGCGCACCACGCCGCTCGAGCAGAACGTCCCCGTCCTGATGGGCCTGCTCAACGTCTGGTACACGAACTTCCTCGGTGCGCAGAGCCACGCGGTCCTGCCGTACACGCAGTACCTGCACCGCTTCGCCGCGTACCTGCAGCAGCTCACCATGGAGTCGAACGGCAAGCGCGTCCGCTGGGACGGCTCGCCCGTCACCACCGAGACCGGCGAGGTCTTCTGGGGTGAGCCCGGCACGAACGGCCAGCACGCGTTCTACCAGCTCATCCACCAGGGCACCCGCCTGATCCCGGCCGACTTCATCACGGTCGCCAACCCGGCCCGTCCGCTCAAGGACGAGACCGGCGACGGCAAGGGTGTCGCGCCCGGCACCGACGTGCACACGCTGTTCCTGGCGAACTTCTTCGCGCAGACCAAGGCGCTCGCGTTCGGCAAGAGCGCCGACGAGGTCCGCGCCGAGGGCACCACGGACGAAGGGATCGTCGCGGCGCGCACGTTCCCCGGCAACAAGCCGACCACGTCGATCATCGCGCCGGAGCTCACCCCGAGCGTCCTCGGCCAGCTCATCGCCCTGTACGAGCACATCGTGTTCACCGAGGGCACGATCTGGGGCATCGACTCGTTCGACCAGTGGGGTGTGGAGCTCGGCAAGCAGCTGGCGCTGCAGGTCACGCCGGCCGTCGAGGGCGACCAGGCCGCGCTCGACGCGCAGGACCCGTCGACCAAGGCGCTCATCGCGAAGTACCTGGAGCTGCGGAAGTAACGCAGGCGCCCACCTGACGGACGGGAGGCCCGTGGCGGATCCGCCACGGGCCTCCCGTCCGTCGTGTGCGTGCGTCGGCCGCGGGGCGGACGCCGGGCTGGTTTCGCGCTCAGCGACACCTCACGCGCGCCGCGGCCCGTGAGGTGTCGCCCAGCCCGAAACACCGCCGGCCGCCGCGCGAGCCGCCGCGCCGGCCGGTCCGCCGGTGTCGGTCGGAGCGGCTACCGTCGAGGGCATGGACCGCTCGGAGATGCTCGCCGCCGCTGCCGCCGCCCACGCCGCCCGGATCGCCGAGGCCGGCGGGGACGACACCGCCGCCCGTGAACGTGCTGCGTCGGTGCACGACCGTGACTCCCTGGCCGACGAAGCCATCCGCGCCGTGGAACGCCGCCGCGCGGGGGAGTCGGACCGCGCGGCCTCACGCACCGAGGGCGTGCTGTCGGACTGGCACCGGATGGGCACACGTCGCGGCATCACCCCGGACGCGCAGGTCCGCACCGCGTGGACCGTGACCGGGGTCCCCGAGCGCGGTGACGCCCGGGCCCTGGCGAACGTGCTGCTCTCCACCGCGGGGCACGCCGGACGCGTCGCCGACGCCGCACGCCGCAACCCGGCGCTGTCCGGCGCCGCGAGTGCCGCGGCCCGACGCACCGTGCGCCGCTACACCGACCACGGCGCCGACATGGCCTCGTTGGGGGACGTCCTGGGCGACGGACCCGTCGACGACGAGCGCTGAGCACCACCTCCACAGTTGGACCGCTCCCGTCCTCATCAGGCGTTCTGTGGACCGATCCAAAAGACCTGACGACAGAATGTCCAATTGACAGGACATGGAATCGGGTTACGATCAGTCCACGCGATGAAGCGCGATCACCGACGAAGGAGTCACCGAATGGTCGACATCAAACCGACAGCCCCGACTGTCGCACTGCCCCCGTTGGGGACCGGGCCGCACCGCCGACGTCTCGGCGTGCTGGCCCTCGTCGCCACGTTCGGCGGGCTGCTCTTCGGGTACGACACCGGCGTGATCAACGGCGCCCTGAACCCGATGAAGGCGGAGCTCGGCCTCACGAACTTCACCGAGGGTGTCGTCACCAGCTCGCTGCTGTTCGGTGCCGCGATCGGCGCCATGCTCGGCGGCCGCATCGCCGACGGCTGGGGTCGTCGCAAGACGATCATCCTGCTCGCCGTCACGTTCTTCGTCGGCACGCTGATCTGCGTGGTCGCACCGACGTTCGAGGTCATCGTCGTCGGTCGTGTGCTGCTCGGCCTCGCGGTGGGCGGCGCATCGACGGTGGTGCCGGTGTTCCTCGCCGAGCTCGCGCCGTACGAGATCCGCGGGTCGCTGTCCGGCCGCAACGAGCTCATGATCGTGATCGGCCAGCTCGCCGCGTTCGTGGTCAACGCGTTCATCGGCAACATCTGGGGTGAGGGCAACGGCGTGTGGCGCGTCATGCTGGCCGTCTGCGCGCTCCCCGCGATCGCGCTGTTCGTCGGCATGCTCCGGGTGCCGGAGTCGCCGCGGTGGCTCGCGTCGAAGGACCGCTACGACGAGGCCCTCTCCGTCCTCGAGCAGGTCCGGACCACCGATCGGGCCCGCGCCGAGCTCGACGACATCAAGCGGAGCAACGACCTCGAGGCGAAGGTCGAGCGCGTCAGTGGGTGGCACACGCTGCGCGGGAACAAGTGGCTCATCCGCATCGTGCTCATCGGTGCCGGGCTCGGGGTGGCCCAGCAGCTCACCGGCATCAACTCGATCATGTACTACGGCCAGACCGTGCTCATCGAGTCCGGGTTCCAGGCGTCGGCGGCCCTCATCGCGAACATCGCCCCCGGGGTGATCGCCGTGGTCGGTGGCGTCATCGCGCTGTACAACATGGAGAAGATCAACCGCCGCACGACGCTGATCCTCGGGTTCACGCTGACGACGATCTGCCACTTCCTCATCGGCATCGCGTCGGTGGCGCTGCCCGAGGGCAACCCGGCCCGCCCGTGGGTCATCCTGTTCCTGGTCGTCGCGTTCGTCGGCTCGATGCAGACCTTCCTCAACATCGCGGTCTGGGTCGTGCTGTCCGAGATCTTCCCGACCCAGATCCGTGCGCTCGGCATGGGCATCTCGGTGTTCTGCCTCTGGATCGCGAACGCGTTCCTCGGGCTGTACTTCCCGACGATCGTCGCCGCGACCGGCATCACCGGCACGTTCTTCGGCTTCGGGGTCGTCGGGCTGCTGGCGCTGCTCTTCATCTGGAAGTTCGTGCCGGAGAGCCGCGGTCGCACGCTCGAGGAGGTCGAGGAGGGCGTCACCACCGGCAACATCTTCACCGTCCCGGAGAAGGCGTCGCGCCGCTAGTCCGCACCACGGACGGACGGGAGGCCCGGTGCCAGCTGGCACCGGGCCTCCCGTCCGTTCTGTGGTCGCGCTACGGGCGCAGGAGCACCTTGCCGACGCGGCCGGCGGTGTCGCTGGCGCGCACGGCGTCGCGGACCTGCTCGAAGGCGAAGGTCTCGGCGACGGGGAGCGTCAGCGAGCCGTCGAGCACGCGGGTGATGAGCTCACCGAAGAGCTGCCCCTTCGTCTCGGCCGGCATCGTCTTGCTGACGACGGAGCCCCAGAAACCCTTCACGGTGAGCTGGCCGAAGATGACCTTGCCCGACGGGAT
The DNA here is from genome assembly GCF_018598405.1 of Curtobacterium flaccumfaciens. Lineage (NCBI taxonomy): Bacteria > Bacillati > Actinomycetota > Actinomycetes > Micrococcales > Microbacteriaceae > Curtobacterium > Curtobacterium flaccumfaciens. The sequence goes on from NZ_JAHEWS010000016.1 coordinate 41,302, forward strand.
CTCGAGCGTCGGTGACGCCATCGCGCCGAAGACGACGAGGGTGGCGTTCTCGCCCAGCACGGAGGCGATGTCGCCGGCGGCCTTGCCACCGACCGACTCGACGCCCGCGATGATCGGGGCGCCACCGGTGATCGCGGCGACCTGGTCCTGCCAGTCGTCGGCGTCGGTGGCGACGATGCGCTCGATGCCCTGCTCGCGGAGCTCGTCGACACCGGCGGCGCGACGGACGAGTCCGATCACGTTGATGCCGCGGGCGGCGCCGAGCTGGGCGACCATGCGACCGACCGCACCGTTGGCGGCGTTCTGGATGATCCAGTCGCCCTCGTGCAGGTCGAGCGAGTGCAGCAGGCTGATGGCGCTGAACGGCATCGAGACGAGCTGGGCTGCGGCCTCGTCGGTCATCGCGTCCGGAACCGGCACGAGTCCGGCGGCGTTCGCGGTGTAGTACTCGGCCCAGACGCCGAAGGCACCGCCGGCGACGCGCTGGCCGACCTGCAGGTTCGTGACGCCCTCGCCGAGTGCCTCGACGACGCCGAGCGCCTCGGTGCCCGAGGCGGCGGGGAGCTCCGGCTTGAAGCCGTAGGTGCCGCGGACGGTCCACAGGTCGTGGTTGTGGATGGGGGAGAGGACCGTGCGGACGAGGACCTCGCCGGCACCGGGCGTCGGGACGGGGCGCTCCTGCACCTCGAGGACGTCGGCGGGCTCGGCGAACGTCTCGTGGACGACGGCGCGCATGGTGGTGGGGATGGTGGTGCTCATGGGTCAGTCCTCCGAGACGACGATGGTGACGTCGATGTTGCCGCGGGTCGCGTTCGAGTACGGGCAGACCTGGTGGGCCGCGTCGGCGAGGGCCTGGGCCTGGTCGTGCTCCAGGCCGGGGATGACGACCTCGAGCATGACGGCGAGCTGGTAGCCGCCGTTGCCGTTCGGGCCGATCGACACGCGGCCGCCGACGGACGAGTCGGTGATCTTCACCTTCTGGCTGCGGGCGACGCCCTGCAGCGCGGAGTGGAAGCAGGCGGCGTAGCCGGCGGCGAAGAGCTGCTCGGGGTTGGCGCCGTTGCCGGAGCCACCCATCTCCTTCGGGATGGCGAGGTCGAACTCGACCGTGCCGTCGCTCGTGGCGACGTGGCCGTTGCGGCCTTCGCCGGTGGCCAGGGCCTCGGCGGTGTAGAGGGCTTCCATGGGGTTCCTTCCTTGTGGGGCGGATCGTGAAGTTGTGGGGTCGGTGCTCCGCGTGCTCTCGCGCTCAGCGACAGTTCACGGGCGCGCGTGGGCGTGAGGTGTCGCTCAGCGCGAAACGGCGCCGGCGCCGGCGCCCGCGCCCGCGCCAGCGTGGTCGCGGTCCGGGTCAGCAGCCGCGTGCATCGTCTCGGTCAGCCGCTGCAGCGTCGCGATGAGCTCGGCGGCGGCGCGCTCGTCCGACAGCCCCATCCCGGCTGCGATGCGTGCGGGGATGCCGCTCAGTTCGGACCGCAGTTCGCGGCCTCGGTCGCCCGCGGTCACGGTGACGACGCGTTCGTCGGTGCTGCGGCGCTCGCGGCGGACCAGGTCGCTCTGCTCCATGCGGCGGAGCAGTGGCGAGAGGGTGCCGGAGTCGAGCTGCAGGTGTTCCCCGAGGCTCGAGACGGTCTGGTCGCCCTCGACCCACAGGGTGACGAGCACCAGGTACTGCGGGTACGTCAGGCCCCAGGGTTCGAGCATCGTGCGGTACGCCTGCGTGGTGGCGCGGGACGCCGCGTAGAGGGAGAAGCACACCATCTCGTCGGTCACGGGCATGCGTCCACACTGTCACGCAACACGGTTGTGCACAACTCTTCGGAGCGGATGCCCAGGTCACGACGAACACGCCGACGGCCGAGGCGGTTAGGCTGACGTGACCCAAGATGACCAGCAGCGACCTCGACACCACCACGACCCCCGGCAACGGATCGGCGTCGTCCCACGGCAAGACGATCCTGATCGGTGAGCACGCCGTGGTGTACGGCGCACCCGCTCTCGTCCTGCCGGTGCTCGACGCACGGGTCGTCGCGACGGTCTCCCCGGTCGCCGCCGACGCCGAGCAACCCGGGCACAGCCTGCAGTCGACCGTGCACACCGGCCCGCTCGACCTCGCCCCCGCGGCCGTGATGCCGACCGTCACCGCCGTCACCGCGACCCTGCGCCACTTCGGGGTCACCGACCGGCACTTCCACGTCCGGGTCGACAGCGAGGTCCCGACGGCCAGGGGCATGGGCTCGAGCGCCGCGGTCGCCGCCGCCGTGACCGCCGCCGTCGCCGACGCCCTGGGCGAGACCCTCGACGTCGAGACCCACCACGAACTCATCCAGGAGTGCGAGCGCGTCGCCCACGGCCGCCCCTCCGGCCTCGACGCGCGCGGTGTCGTCGCGTCCGCGCCGGTCTGGTTCGAGGGTGGGCACATCGAACCCGTCACGCTCGGCGCCCGGTTCACCTTCGTCGTCGCGGACACCGGCGTCCCCGGGCACACCCGACAGGCGGTGTCGGCCGTCCGCGCCCGCCACGACCAGGACCCGGCCGGCGTCGACGCCGTGGTCGACCGGATCGGCGCACTCGCACGACGGGCACGGGGGACACTGGAGAACGGCGACGCCCAGGGTCTGGGTGCCACGATGGACGCCGCGCACGACCTGCTCAGCACACTCGACGTGTCGAGTGACGACCTGGACCGGCTCGTCGACGCCGCACGTGCTGCGGACGCCCTCGGCGCGAAGCTCACCGGCGGCGGGCGGGGCGGGTGCGTCCTCGCGCTCGCCACGGACGACGACCACGCGGACCGCATCGCGGCCGCACTCCGCGGCGCAGGGGCCGCAGCCACCTGGACCACCACGATCGGAGCCCGCGCTTGCTGAACGCCACTGCCGTCGCGCACCCCAACATCGCCCTCGTCAAGTACTGGGGGAAGGCGGACGCGCAGCTCGCGCTGCCCGCCACGGGCAGTGTCTCGATGGGGCTCGACGTGTTCCCGACGACGACCACCGTCACGGTGGACGGCGGCTCGGGTGACGGCCAGGAGGCCCGTGATCGGTTCACGCTGAACGGTCACGTCGTCGACGACGGTGCGCTGGTGCGCGTGCAGCAGTTCCTCGACCTGGTCCGCGAGCTCGCGGGGTCGTCCGAGCGTGCGTCGGTCGTGTCCGAGAACACCGTCCCCACCGGTGCCGGCCTGGCCTCGAGCGCGTCCGGCTTCGCAGCCCTGGCGACCGCGGCCGCCGCGGCGTACGGCCTCGACCTGTCACCGCGCGACCTGTCCCGCCTGGCCCGTCGCGGTTCCGGTTCGGCCACGCGCTCGATCCCGGGCGGTGTCGCCGTCTGGCACGCGGGCGACGACCAGGGCTCCTTCGCCGAGCCGATCCCGGCCCCGCCGATGGCCATGGTCGTGGTCACGATCGACGCCGGTCCGAAGCCCATCGGCTCACGCGAGGCCATGCGTCGCACCATCGCGACCTCGCCCTTCTACCCCGCCTGGGTGACCTCGACCACCGAGACCGTCGGCGACATGCTGACCGCCTGCGCCGCGGGCGACTTCACCCGCATCGGCGAGATCACCGAGAGCAACGCGCTCCGCATGCACGCGACGATCGAGGGCGCGTTCCCGCCGATCCGCTACCTCAACGCCCGCAGCGTCGCCGTGTTCGACGCCGTCGCCGAGCTGCGTGCCGGCGGCACCGAGGCGTACGCCACGGCCGACGCGGGCCCGAACGTCGTCGTGCTCACGAAGCCCGAGGACAGGTCGGCGGTCGCCGGGGCGCTCGCGTCGCTGGGGGACGTCATCGAGTCCGGCACCGGACCTGCCGCGCGGGTGCTCCGCTCCGAAGAGATCGGGAGCAATCCCGACCAGAAGGAGTCCGCGCAGTGATCGAGTTCCGTGCACACGGCAAGCTGTTCGTCGCCGGCGAGTACGCCGTCGTCGAGCCTGGTCAGCCGTCCGTCCTGATCGCCCTCGACCGCGCCATCACGGCGAAGGTGCGCGAGGGCCACGGCGCGGGCAGCGTGCACTCCGAGGAGTACGGGCACCTGCCGCTCACGTGGACCCGTGCCGAGGACGGCCTGGCGCTCGACCGCGAGCACCACCCCTACGACTACGTGATGGCGACGATCGACCTGGTCGAGAAGCTCCGCGCCGAGCACGGCATCGCCCCGCGGTTCCACGACCTGCGCATCGAGAGCCAACTGGACGACGCCAGCGGCCGGAAGTTCGGGCTCGGGTCCTCGGCCGCGGTCACCGTCGCCACCGTCGGCGCCCTCGACCGCTTCTACGGCATCGGCCTGACGCAGCGTCAGCGCTTCCAGGTGGCCCTGCTCGCCACCATCCGGGTCAACCCCCGGGCATCCGGCGGAGACCTCGCCGCGAGCACGTTCGGTGGCTGGCTGCGCTACAGCGCCCCGGACCGCGAGCGCCTCGCCGCCATGCTCGGCGACCACGCCGTGTCGGCGATCCTGACCGATGGCGACGCGTGGGACGGCTTCGACGTCCAGCGGCTGCCCGCCCCCGAGAACCTGCAGCTGCTCGTCGGTTGGACCGGCTCGCCCGCGTCCACCACGAAGCTCGTCGACGTGGTGCGTCGGCACCGCAACGGCGGGTACCAGGCGTTCCTCGACGAGAGCCGCAGCGCCGTCGACGACCTGACCACGGGCCTCCAGACCGGCGACGCCGAGCGCACGCTCGGTGCCCTCCGTCGCGCTCGCGGGCTGCTGCAGCGCCTCGGCGCGTCCGTCGGGTCGCAGATCGAGACCGAGCGTCTCGCGACCCTGTGCGACGTCGTCGAGGCGGCGGGCGGGGCGGCGAAGCCGTCCGGTGCCGGCGGCGGCGACTGCGGCATCGCGCTCGTCCCGGCGGACACCGACCCCGCCGGCATCCACCGCGCCTGGGAGGCGCACGACATCAGACACCTCAGCGTCGCGGTGCGAGCACCAGAAGGAGCCCTCGATGAGTGACCTGCTCACACCGATCCCCACCAAGTGGGTCGGCCCGATCCGCGTCAGCGGCAACGCCGTGCAGGGGGAGCACGAGGTGCCCCTCGCCACCTACGAGTCGCCGCTCTGGCCGTCCGTCGGCCGCGGTGCCCGGATCTCCCGGATGGTCGAGGACGGCATCGTCGCGACCGTCGTCGACGAGCGGATGACCCGCTCCGTCGTGGTCCGTGCCGACAGCGCCGCAGCCGCCCACGTCGCCGCGGGGCAGATCCTCGCGCGCCAGGACGAGCTCGCCGCGATCGTGGCCGGGCAGAGCCGGTTCGCGAAGCTCATCGAGGTGCACCCGGAGATCGTCGGGGACCTGTTGTTCCTGCGCTTCGCGTTCACCACGGGCGACGCCTCCGGGCACAACATGGTCACCCAGGCCGCGGACAAGCTCCTCCCGGCGATCCTCGACTGGCAGCCGGGCCTGCGGTACGTCTCGGTGTCGGGCAACTTCTGCACCGACAAGAAGGCCACAGCGGTGAACGGCATCCGTGGCCGCGGTCGGAACACCATCGCCGAGATCGTGATCCCGGGCGAGGTCGTCGAGAAGCGCCTGCGGTCGAGCACCGCGCGCATCGTCGAGCTCAACATCGCGAAGAACCTGATCGGCTCGACGATCGCCGGGGCCATCCGCTCGGCGAACGCGCACTACGCGAACATGCTGCTCGGCTTCTACCTGGCCACCGGGCAGGACGCCGCCAACATCGTCGAGGGTTCCCAGGGCATCACGAGCGCCGAGGACCGTGACGGCGACCTGTACTTCGCGACCTCGCTGCCGCACCTGATCGTCGGCACGGTCGGCAACGGCAAGGGCGGGGACCTGCCCGTCGTCGAGGACGCCCTGGTGCGCCTCGGCTGCCGCGACGACCGCGAGCCGGGCGCGAACGCCCGCCGCCTCGCCGCGCTCTGCGCCGCCACCGTGCTGTGCGGGGAGCTCTCGCTCCTCGCCGCCCAGACCAACCCGGGTGAGCTGATGGCCGCCCACGTCGCGATGGAACGTCGCGGCGCGAAGCCGGCGGGGGGCGCAGCATGACCGGCGTCGGCATCCACGACATCGCGATCGCGACCGGACACCACGTGCTCGAGCTCGACGACCTGGCCGAGCGACTCGGCGTCGACCCGGCGAAGTACCACGTCGGCATCGGGCAGGACGCCTTCAGCGTGCCCGCCCCCGACGAGGACATCGTCACGATGGGCGCCGCCGCCGCGAAGGAGCTCATCGACCGGCACGGCGTCGACGGCATCCGAACGGTGCTGTTCGCCACCGAGTCCGGCGTGGACCAGTCGAAGGCCGCCGGCGTGTACGTGCACGGCCTGCTCGGGCTGCCGAAGGCCGTCCGCGTCGTCGAGCTGAAGCAGGCCTGCTACGGCGGGATGGCCGCGGTGCAGCTCGCCCTCGGCATCGTCGCCCGTGCCCCGCACGAGCGCGTGCTCGTCATCGCCGCCGACGTCGCCCGGTACGACGTCGACACCCCCGCCGAGCCGACCCAGGGTGCCGGTGCCGCCGCGATCCTGGTGTCCGCCGACCCCGACCTGATCGAGATCGAGCCGGCGGCGGGCGTCTACACGGCCGACGTCGACGACTTCTGGCGGCCGAACGACCGCTCGACCGCGCTCGTCGACGGACGCCTCTCGGTGAGCGCCTACGTCAACGCGTTCGTCGGCGCCTGGGACGACCTGGCGGAACAGGGTGGGCCGGCGTACGACGACATCGCCCGGTTCGTGCACCACCAGCCCTTCACCAAGATGGCGATCAAGGCGCACCGCAAGCTCACGCAGCACGTCGGCGCCCCGTTCGACGAGTCCGACCTGGCGATCGGGTTCACGTACAACCGGCAGACGGGCAACACGTACACGGCGTCGCTCTGGATCGGGCTCGCGGCACTGCTCGACCTGGACGACGACCTGGCGGGGGAGCGACTCGGCCTGTTCAGCTACGGCTCGGGCAGCGTCGGCGAGCTCATCACCGGCGTCGTCCGGCCCGACTACCGCGAGCACCGTCGTACGGGTCGCGTGCGGTCGCTGCTCGAGGCACGGGTCCCGCTCACGGTCGACGCCTACCGCGAGCTGCATGCGGGCGGCGCCGCCACCAGCGAGGACGTCGAACGCCCGCGCGTGACGACCGCGCCGTTCCGCTTCGCGGGCGTGCGCGGCGGTGCGCGCCACTACGAGGCATCGGCGCAGCCGGATCAGCAGGCGTAACCGCTCGGTCCCACGTACCCCTCGTGCAAGCGACAGATCCCCGCGGAACATCCGCGGGGATCTGTCGCGTTCGGGGACCGGACCCGGCTCGTGCGCCGGGATCTGTCGCTTGCGCGGGACGGACGGGAGGCCCGTGGCGGCGCCGCCACGGGCCTCCCGTCCGTCTGCTGGTCACGCTGCGGACAGGACCTCGCGTTCGAGTCGCTGGTAGCTGGCCTCCATGCCCTCCGTCATGCCGGTGGCGAGGATCGCGTCCCGCTGGTCCCGGTCCGGGTAGGTGACGAGCAACGTCATCAGGGTGACGCCGTCGACCTCGTCGAACTGCAGGTCGTTCGTGTTCGGCGGGAAGGGCGCCCCGGTCATGCGCTCGGTCGACACCATCCGGCGTTCGGGTTCGACGACGAGGTTCTCGCCCTCGAACCCGAAGGGCTCGCCCTCGGTGTCACCCGTCGGTGCCCACGCCTGCCGGAACGTCCCGCCCGGGGTCAGGTCGTTCTCGTACACCGTCATCTCCCACCCGTCGGGGCCGAGCAACCAGCGGCGCACCAGGTCGGGCTCGGTGTGCGCCCGCCAGAGCAGGTGCCGCGGTGCCTCGAACGCCCGGGTGATGCGGACGTGGGTGTCGTCGACGACCTCGGTCACGGTCCCCTGGCCCAGCGCCCACGCTCGCAGGTCGGTGAGCACCCGGTCGAGCTGGCCGAACGCCTGCTGGTAGCCCTCGAGCATGCCCATCTCGAGCATCGCGTCGAGGTCGGCCGCCGAGGTGAAGGACGACACCACGGTGACGCGGGATCCGTCGTCGAGCGGCTCGAACGACAGCACGGTCTCGCCCGCGGGGAGGGACTCGTCGACGGCGCCCTCGGGGTCGGTGAACAGGTCGCGGAAGACGATGCGGTGGTGCTCGTCGACCTCGGTGACCTGCCAGACGGCGTGGAACCGCTCGCCCTGCGGTGACGTCATCCGGTAGTCGGCCCGGCCGCCGGGGCGCAGGTCGAAGGACGTGAAGGTCGCGGGGAAGGCGGGTGGGCCCCAGAACCGCTCGAGCTGTCGCGGGTCGGCGAAGGCGGCCCAGAGGCGTTCGACGGGGACGGGGAACTCGGCGACGAGGGTCATCGAGAGGGTGTCGGGATCGGTGTGGACGGACGTGGTGGGCATCATCGCTCCTGGTGTCGTCGGGTGTCGTTCGGTGCTGGGTGTCCGGACGCGTCGCCGTCGAGCAGGTCGCCGAGGCGGTCCATCCGGCTGTGCCAGAGGCGACCGTAGGCGTCGAGGAGGTCCCGGACCCGGTCGAGCTGCTGCGGCTCGGCGCGCACGATGCGGGTGCGGCCGCGTGCCTCCTTGCTCACGAGCCCGGCTCCTTCGAGGACGGCGACGTGCTTCTGGACGGCGGCGAACGACATCGAGTAGGCGTCCGCGAGTTCGCTCACGGACGACGACCCGACCAGCGTGCGCCGGACGATGTCACGACGGGTCGCATCGGCCAGGGCATGGAACACCCGGTCGACCTCGGCGTCGGACAGTTCGATTCGTACAACCATTTGGTTGTAGATTACGTCCGCCCGGTCTCGTCCACAAGGGGGACCTGCCGGTAGTCTGGCGGCGGAGATCGGAGGGTCGATGGCGGAGCAGCTCGGTGCGTCCGGTGCCGTCCGTGCCCTTGTCGCCACGCTCCCCCCGGCGCCGCGCCTGACCGACGTGGTCGCCGGTGTCGGCCGGATGGTCGGCAAGTCCACCCGCGTCGTCGACGTCGACGGCCCCAGCTGGGGGCCACTCACCGCGCTCGTGTCGCAGTTCGAGCACGAGAACCTCGTGCTCGTGCCGGCCGGGGCGCCCCCGCTCTACCGCATGCACTGCGTCCTGCACGAGCTCGGGCACCTGGTGCACGGCGACGTCGGGACGCCCAGCCCGTCGTCCGTCGCCGAGTTCGCGGCCGGCGGCCACGTCTGCCGTCGTGCGCTCGACGCCGACTCCGGCCTCGTGAGCATCTCCGACGACGACGAGCACTTCGCCGAGCGGTTCGCGTACGAGCTCGCCACCGTCCTGCTCGCCGGGGCCACCGGGGCGGACGAGCGGGCCTACGGCTGATGGCCGTCCTGCACGCCGCGGCCTTCTGGTTCGCGGCGCTGATCTTCCTCGCCCGCACGCCGTACGTGCTGCGGAACCCGCGCGGCCGGGCTGCCTGGGGTGCCACCGGCGTCGGGGCGCTCGGACTCCTGACCCTCGGCAGCGTCGTGCCGCAGCCGGTGCTCGACGGGGCCCTGGGCGGCTCGAACCTCATCAACCTGGTGCAGAACGTGTGCGCGACCGTGGCGTTCTGGCTGATGCTGCGGGCGAGCACGGACGACCTGCCGAGGCGTCCACTGTTCGCGACCCCCGTGGCGCTGCTCGTCGTGGTCGTGGCCTTCACGGTGCCGTTCCTGCTCGTCGAGGAGCGCGGCGGCACCGACTTCCACTTCATCGTGAACGAGATCGAGCAGACCCCCATGTGGCTCTACGCGACGGTGTACATGGTGGGTGTGGGGCTGATCGCCGCGACGACCCTGCGCCGCGGCGTGCTGCAGAACCCGGTGGCGCTCGTGGTGTTCCGCGTCGGGCTCGCCCTCGTCGTCGTGGCGAGCGTCGACGAGGTCGCCTCGCTCACTGCCGACCACTTCGGGCTCTTCCCGGCCGCCGTGCGGGACGGACTGCGCCTGGCCTTCGACCCGCCGTTCTACCTCGGCATCGTGCTCATTGTCGTGGCGATGGCCTCGCTGACGTTCCGGCGCTGGGGTCGTGACCTCCGGCACCGCGGGCACCACCGACGACTGCGCCGCATCGCCCGGCGGCACGCGGTCCGGGCGGTCGAGCGGCCGGGGGACCCGCAGGCCCGGACCTACGACCTGGTCATCGCGATCCGCGACGCCGAGGTGCAGGGACGGAGGCTCGACGACGCCGAGCTCGCCCAGGTGCGATCGGCCGAACGGACCCTGACCAAGAGCCTCGGAGGATGACGGCGTGACGATCGTGTGGTGGGTGCTCGGAGCCCTCGTGGTGCTGGTGGCGGTGTCGTTGGTCGTCCTGGTCGTCCTGCGCAAGGTCGTCGGCAAGATCGTGCTGCCCGGCGGTGACCGCTGGACCCCGGTGATCGAGGCCGACGGGGACTCCGTCCGGCTGCCGATCACCGTCGACACGGTGCGGCCGGGGGAGTACGGGCTGTGGCACGACGGCGCCGGGCACACCACGGTCGGACCGGTGCTCGAGGTGGACGAGGCAGCCGGGTTCGTCCGTCGGGCCGTGGTGCGGACCACCGGTGCGGTGTCGTCGCGGGTGCGGTGGAGCGGGCACGTGCACCCGGACCCGGCGGCGATGGACGTGGACTGGTCCGAGGTGTCGGTGCCGACGACGGTGGGGCCGGCGCCCGCGTGGGTGGTGCGGCCGGGTCCCGGCGGCGCTGCGCGCCCGGACCGCGCGGCCGAACGGGCTGCAGGCCCCGACCGCGCGGCTGCCCAGGGTGCCGACCCCGCGGCCGCCCGCACGTGGGCCGTCCACGTGCACGGCATCCGGACGACCCGGGTCACCGCGCTCCGGACGGTCCCGGCGGCGCTCGAGCTCGGTTGGACCTCGATCGTCCCGTCGTTCCGCGGGGACGGCGAAGCACCGTGGGAGGGCCGGGCCTCGCACCTCGGCGCCCGCGAGTGGGCGGACGTCGAGGCGGCGCTCGACCACGCCGTCGCCCACGGCGCCGAACGGCTCGTCGTCGTGGGGTGGTCGATGGGCGCGACGATCACGCACGAGCTCCTCGCCCGCTCGGCGCACCGCGACCGTCTGGCCGGGGTCGTGCTCGTCGCCCCGGCGCTCGACTGGTCGGTCACCGTGCGGTCCCAGGCCCGGCGCGCGGGACTGCCGGGACCCGTGGTCGGCGCTGCCCTCGGGGCGATGGCGACGCCGGTCCTCTGCCGGCTGGTGGGGCTGCGCTCGCCGGTCGACGTGCGCGCCCTGTCCTGGTTGCGCGCACCCCGGCCGCTGCCACCGACCCTGCTCATCCACTCCACCGGCGACACCACCGTCCCCTTCTCGGCCAGCCAGGAGTTCGCGGACGCCCACCCGGACACGGTGACGCTGGCGGTCAGCGAACCCGCGGAGCACGCGTGGGAGCGCAACGTCGACGCCGTCTGGTTCGACCGGACCATCACGACCTGGGCGTCACGAGCGGGGCTCACTGGTCCACTGGAGTAGAAGGAGCCATGGGGCAGCTCATCTACGACGGCCGACCGCTCGACCTGCGGATCGACGACCGCGCGCTCACGCACCTGCAGATCGTCATCGTCAACATGCTCCGTCGGGACCACCGGTTCGCGTTCTCGTGGAAGGACGACGTGGTCCACGGCAACGGTCGGAGCACGATCTGGCTGAACCCCAACGTGAGCCTGCACTTCAAGTTCACCGGCAGTCGTGTGCCCTCGATCAACCGCAGCTGGCTCGAGGACCTCTACGCCTCGGCCACTTCGGGGTCCGGGCTCGTGCTGACACCGGAGCCCCCGGACACGAGCACCGCGGACGACTCGGCCTGGTCGCGCGCCGTCGCGCCGGGTGACGCGGACGATGCCTCCGCGGCGACGAGCAAGAGCGCGTCGGGGACGACGAGGAGTAGCACAGCGCGCTGATCCGGGTCAACGGGTTTCGCTCAGACTGTCCGGATCGTACGGTTTCGGTACCGCGGTTCGCTGTCGTCCCCCAGCATCGGCCTTCTAGGGCGTCGATGCAGGCAGACACCGCGGGAGGAGGGGAACCCGAATGGCCGTGGCGCAGCACGCGTGCGGCACCGACCAACCATCGGTGGCCGCCGCACTGCACGACGGGAGTCCCGGATCAGGGGACTCCCCGTCCGGGACGCCGGGTCATCGCACCCGGTCCGTCGCGTCACGCTGCTGGGCTCGCCGGTCTGCCCCCATCGACCGGCGCTCCTCCGGGACCGCCCCGGCCATCGGATTCGGGTTCCGTGGCCGGGGCGGACTCACCGCCGTCGTCGCTCAGTAGACGTCGCGGACGTACCGCTTCGCGCGTCGCATGTCGGCCAGGTAGGCCTGCGCGTCGTCCTCGCCGCGTCCGCGGCCACTCCGGATGACCTGCAGGAGCGCCGCCTCGACGTCCTTCGCCATCCGCGACGCGTCGCCGCACACGTACACGTGGCCGCCGTCCTCGAGCCAGGCGAACAGCTCCGCCGAGCGCTCGAGCATCCGCGTCTGCACGTAGACCTTCTCGGCCTGGTCGCGCGAGAACGCCAGGTCGAGGCGGTCGAGCACGCCCTGCTCCTGCAGCTCGGTGAGCTCGTCCCGGTACACGAAGTCGGTGTCGCGGTGTTGGTCGCCGAAGAACAGCCAGTTGCGCCCGGTCGCACCCGACACGGCGCGCTCGTGCAGGAACCCGCGGAACGGTGCGACACCGGTGCCCGGGCCGATCATGATCATCGGGGCCGACTCGTCGGCAGGCACACCGAACGACGCGTTCGGCTGCAGGTAGACGTCGACGGTGCCGTCCGGGTCGACCCGGTCGGCCAGGAACGTCGACGCGACACCCGCGTACATCCGGTGCGGGTCGCCGTAGCGCACCGACGCGATGGTCAGGTGGATGCGGTCCGGGTGCGCCAGCGGGCTCGACGAGATCGAGTACTGGCGCGCCTGCAGCGGCCGGAGGTTCGGCAGCAGCTCGTCGAGTCCGGGGGCGGCCGGCCCGGCGTCGCGGAGCAGGTCGAGGACGTCACGTCCCCACAGCCAGCGGTCCAGCTCGTGCTTGTCGCCGTGCGCCACGACGGCTGCGAGCTCACTCGACGGCGCGCGCTGCACCAGGTCGGCGATGAGGTCCTTCGAGGGCGTGCGGATCTCGCGGTCGGTCCGCAGCACCTCGGTGATCGGTCGGCCGTCGAACGCCTCGCCGCCGTTCGCGCCGACCTGCTCGAGCAGGTCCGCCACGAAGACCTCGTCGTTCACCGGCACGACCGCCAGGGCGTCGCCGGCCGCGTACTCGATGCCGGAGTCGCCGAGGTCGAACTCGTAGTGCCGGATCTCCTTCGCGCTGCGCGGCGAGGAGAGCAGCCGGTTCTCGACCAGGCGCGACGGGTACGGGTTGCGCTTGTTCCACTGCGACCCCGGCCGGGAGGCACGGCTCGCGCCCGCCCCGCCGGTGGCGGTGGCACCGACGCCGGCACCACCGCCAGTGGTCGCGCCGGGTGCGGCCGTCGCGCCGGCCTCGGCGGCGAGGCGGTCGAGGACCGCCGCGGTCCACAGTGCGGCCGGGTCCTCGAAGTCGACGTCGCAGTCGACGCGGTCGTGGATCCGGGTCGCGCCGAGCTGCTCGAAGCGCGTGTCGAGGAGCTTGCCGGCCTGGCAGAACTCGTCGTAGCTCGTGTCCCCGAGCCCGAGGACGGCGTACTGCAGGCCCTCGAGCCGTGGCACGGTGCTCGCCTGGACCGCGTCCCAGAACAGGCCGGCGTTGTCGGGCATCTCGCCCTCGCCGTAGGTCGAGGTGACGACGAGCACGTGCGACATCTCGGCGAGCTGCTCGGGGGTCACGGCGTCGAGCGCACTGGCACGACCGCCGAGTCCGCGGGCCTTCGCGCTGGCGACGAGCTCGTCGGCCAGGAACTCGGCGTTGCCGGTCTGGGTGCCGAAGAGCACGTCGATCGTGGTGGTGGGTGCGCTGGCCGCGACCTTCTTGCCGGCGGCGGCGATGCCCGCGATGAACCCGGCGAGCCAGGACTCCTGGGCGGCCGAGAACGGTGCGTCGACGGGGATCAGCGACCCGGTCGGGGGGAGCAGGCTCACGCGGTCACCGCCTCGGTCGGCGCCTGCGGTGCACGGCGGGCGATGTCCTCGAGCGCGGCGGTCGCGAGCAGCTCGTCGAAGCGGGCCTCGCGGACGCGGCCGTCGTTCTTGGCGTTCTGGTGCATGATCCACCCCGTGGTGCCCGGCGCGTCCATGCTGCGGTTGTTCCGCTGCGTGAGCGCGCGCTTGTAGTCGTCGAGCCGCTTGATCGCGATGAGGGTCGCGAGCTGGTCGTCGGCGAACCGGTCGAGCGTGCCGCGCAGGTACTTCACGACGCGCTGCCTGACGGAGAAGTCCTCGGTGAGCACGAGGTTCTTCACGGCCTCGGCGATCCGCGGGTCGGCGGCACCGAGCGCACCCGGGACGCGCTCGAGGGCGACGTCCTGGGCGACCCCGAGCACCGTGTACGACGACAGCAGCGAGAACATGTCCTCGCCCTGGTCGCCGAGCGCCGGGGCACGGCCGTCGAGCACCGTGCGCTGGTCGCGGTAGTCCAGCTTGAACGCGCGGAGCTTGTCGGTCGCGATCGAGGTCGCGAGCTCGTCGAGGAGCTCGGGCCGGGTCGCCGCCGCGAGGATCGCGCCGGCGTCCTGCGTGAGCAGCAGTGCACGGGGCATACCGACGTAGACGTGGGCGCGGGCGGTGTCCCACTCGGCGAGCAGCCGCTCGGCCAGGGCCGAACCGGTCGCCTCGAGGTGCCACTCGAGCAGCAGGCGGGCGGCGTCCTCGTGGAACGCGCCGCGCTCGGTGTCGGTGACGGGGAACACCAGGAGCGAGTCCGTGCTGGCACGGTCGACGACCTGGCCGGAGGGGTCGTACTGGTACAGGAACCCGCCGGACATGCCGTTGCCGAGGCCCTTGCCGAACGACCCGAGGTTGAACACGGCACCGCCGGTCATGTACTCGCACCCGAAGTCGCCGAGGCCCTCGACCACGGCGGTCGCACCGGAGTTGCGGACGGCGAACCGGTCGCCGGCCTCGCCCTCGACGAACGTGCGTCCGCCGGTGGCACCGAACAGGGCGAAGTTGCCGACCAGTACGTTGCCGCCCTGCTCGGCGCTGCCGCCACCCGGAGCACGGACGATGATCTGTCCGCCGCTCTGGCTCTTGCCGACGCCGTCGTTCGCGGTGCCGGTGTGCTCGAGCACGACGCCGTCGTTGTTGAAGACACCGTACGACTGTCCGGCCGACCCCTGGGTGCGGATCGTGACCGCGCCGTCCACCAGCCGGCGGCGTCCGCGGTCGTCCGTCGTCACGGCGGGCAGGCCCTGCACGTCCTCGGCGCCGAGCTCGTGGTTGAGCAGACGCTCGAGGTCGATGCCGAGCTGGCCGCCGACTGACTTGTCGGCGTTGCCGAGCAGCACGCCGTGCACGAGCACGTGCTCCTGCGCGTGGTCGACCAGGGCGGTGCGGACGCGCTCGAGCAGGGCGTCGTCGGTGTGGAAGTCCTTCTCCAGGTACTCCGGGTCCGCGACGATCTTCTCGGGCACCTGGGCGAGCAGGGCGCGGGCGTCCAGCCGGCCGACGCTCGCCGGGTGGTCCAGGAGCTGCAGCAGGTCGGTCCGACCACGGGCCTCACGCAGGGAGCGCAGGCCGAGCCGGGCCAGGATCTGCCGCACGTCGTGGGCGATGTTGAGCAGGTACTGGGCGAGCGCGCGGGGGTCGCCCTCGAACGCCTCGGCGTTCGTGGTCAGGCCCGCCGGGCACTTCACGTTGCAGTTCTTCGCCATCACGCAGCCGAGCATCATGAGCGCGGTGGTGCCGAACTCGAAGCTGTCGCCGCCGAGCAGGGCGCTCGTGACCACGTCGCTGCCGGTCTGGTGTGCGCCGGAGCAGCGGAGCGTGACCTTCTGGCGCAGGCCGTTGGCGACCAGTGCCTGGTGCACCTCGGACACGCCGATCTCCGCCGAGCGGCCGGCGTACTTCAGGCTGGTGACCGCCGCTGCGCCGGTGCCGCCGGTGTTGCCCGCGACGTTGATGACGTCGGCGCCGGCCTTCGCGACGCCGACCGCGATCGTGCCGATGCCCTCGGACGAGACGAGCTTCACGATCACCCGGACCCGGGCGGCCTTGCAGTCGTGGATGAGCTGCGCGAGGTCCTCGATCGAGTACGTGTCGTGGTGCGGCGGCGGCGAGATGAGCTCGACGCCCGGCGTGCCGCCACGGGCCGCGGCGATGTCCACCGTGACCTTCGGCGCGGGCAGCTGACCGCCCTCGCCGGGCTTCGCGCCCTGGCCGATCTTGATCTCGAGCTCCTCGAGCATGGGGTCGGCGAGGTAGCCGGCCCAGATGCCGAAGCGGCCGGAGGCGAACTGCTTGATGCGCGAGCCCCGGATGGTGCCGTAGCGGGAGTGGTGCTCGCCGCCCTCACCGCTGTTCGACATGCCGCCGACCATGTTCGTGCCGTGCGCGACGGCCTCGTGGGCGGTGGCGACGAGGGCACCGTGGCTCATCGCACCGGACGCCAGGGTCCGGGTGATCTCGTGGGCCGGCTGCACCTCGTCGAGCTCGACGCTCGCCGGGGCGCTCTGCAGCAGGGCGAGCAGGGCGACGGCCGCACCGGTGGCGCGCAGCGTCACCCGGGTGTCGTCGACGGCGTCGATGTCGATCTGGCCGGGGTGGAGCAGCGCGAGGCCGTCCGCGAGGGCCCGGTGGCGCAGTGCACCCGTGGTCCCCGTCGACGTGAGCTCCAGGCGGAACCGCTCCGTCCCTCCAGGCAGGTCCTGGTCGTCCGCCGGACGCGAGCCGGAGAGCCCGCGCACCGTGACGCTGGCGTTGCCGCTCGTCGAGAAGCGACCGAGCTCGCGGGCGAAGTCCTCCGCCGTGTCGATGCCCGTGACGTCCGCGGGCAGCGCGAGCACGTCGCGGAGTGCGGCGGGACGGCGGGACCGCTCGTCGTGCGTGGTCTGCAGGAACGTGACGTAGCCCGGCGTGATGCGGTGCGCGTCGATCTCGGCGTCGCTGAGCCGGTCGTAGCCGGTGTTCCGGTACGCGGCGTCGGTGATGCCGAACGAGTCGTCGAGCTGGCCGAGCGTGAGCAGGCGCAGCGCGTCCGAGTCGCCGGAACGCTCGAAGGCCGGGCGCTCCTCGGTCATGCCGCCGAAGCCGCGGACGCTCGCGACGCCGAACGAGTGGCCGGCGCCGTCGGAGCGTTCCTTGAACAGGCCGAGCAGCGGGACCTGGCCCTCGGACGCCACCGAACGGGCACGCTCGTGCCAGTCCGTCGCCGCCTGGGCGATGCGCGCGAAGCCGACGCCGCCGACCGGGGCCTGCATGTGCGGGAAGATCCGCGCGAGCACGTCGTCGCCGGTGTCGAGGTAGTTCGGCTCGAAGAACTCGCCGCCGATGTAGCTCTCGGCGGTGCACAGACCGACGCGGCCCATGGTCTTCGCCAGGGCCTTCTCGGCGGCCTTCCGGAACTGCTTGAGTGCCAGGTCGGTCGCGGTCAGCTCGCCGGCGGGTGCGGGCGCGGCGGGGTACTTCTCCTCCGCACGCAGGCGCGCGCTCAAGCTGTACACAGCGGCGGCACCGAACCCGAGGGCGGTCGCGACGTGGTGTGACGATGGCAGCTGACCGCTCTCCGCGACCACGGACACCCGCAGGCGCAGACCGGTCTCGATGAGCCGCTGGTTGACGGCGGCCACGGCCAGGATCACGGGGAGGGGCGCATGGGTCGACGACACCTCGCGGTCGGTCACGACCGCGATCCCACCACCGCGCGCCGCGAACGCCTCGATCGCGTCGCACAGGGCGTCCAGCGCGCCGCGCATCGCGTCGGCGTTGGCCTGCTCGTCGGTGGGCACCGGCACGTAGAGCATGTCGAAGCGCTCGAGCGGGACGATGTCCTGGTCGCGCAGCCGCACCATGTCGAGGTGCCCGAGGATCGGCGACTGCACGACGAGCTGACGGCCCGTGGTGCCCGTGCCGTCCGGCTTCGCGCCGAGTGCGACGCGCATCGACATGCCGTCGGCCTCGCGGATCGAGTCGAGCGGGGGGTTCGTCACCTGGGCGAAGCGCTGCGAGAAGTACTTCGCCATGCCGCCCTCGGTGTCGCTCAGGGCGTTGATCGCGTTGCCGTAGCCCATCGCCGAGATGCGCTCCGACCCGTTCTGCAGCATCGGGTCGAGCATGAACCGGAAGCTCTCCTGGTTCAGCGAGTACGCCACGTACCGGCCCGCGAGCGACAGGTCTCCGTCGTAGCCCAGGGTCGTCGTCGTGCGCTCGTAGTCCGGAGCGGGCACGTCGTCGAGGTTCACGCGGGCGGCGTCGAGCAGGGTGCCGTAGTCACGGCGGGCCGCGAGCATGTGCAGCACCTCGCCCGTGCGCATCCGGGTACCGGTGCGGTGGTCGACGACGAGCATGCCGCCGGCCTCGATGCGGCCGCGGTGCACGACCTCGTCGGCGGCGAACTCGACCTGGCCGGCCTCGGACGACACCATCAGGTACTCGGCCGTCTCGACGGTGCGCAGCGGGCGCAGGCCCAGGCGGTCCAGGCGGGCGCCGACGACGTCGCCGTCGCTGAAGATCACGGCCGCGGGGCCGTCGTTCTTCTCCTCGTACAGCGAGAAGTACTCGAGCATGTCCCGGACGTCCGGCGTCAGCGTGCGGTCGTTCTCCCACGCCGGCGGCATGAGCGAGACCACGGCCTCGACGATCTCGAGCCCGTCGTCGAACACACGGCTCTGCAGGGTCTGGTCGAGTCGGCTCGAGTCCGACTGCCCGGGCGGACGCACGATGCTGCGGGTGCGGGCACGGGCGAGCGCCTCGTCCGACAGCCGGTTCTTGCGGTCGGTGTTCAGCTCCCCGTTGTGCGCCATCAGGCGGAACGGCTGCGCCATCGTGGGGTGCGGCTCGGTGTTCGTCGAGAACCGGGTGTGGAAGTACAGCGTCCGGACCGAGTGCCGGGGGTCGCGCAGGTCGGTGAAGTACCCGATGACCTCGCCGGAGTTCAGCCGGCCCTTCAGGATCTGGGTCCGAGCGCTGAGTGACAGCGGGTACAGGGCGGCGTGCTCGGCACGTGCGGCCGCAGCCTCGCCGTAGGACACGGCCTCGATGGCGAGCAGGGCACGGTTCGCCGCCGCGTCGACCTCGGTGCGCTCCCAGTCGGACGGCGCCCGGAAGACCCACTGCACGATCGGCAGCTGGTACTGCTCGGCCTCGGGGCGGGCGACCGAGTGGTCCACCGGGACGTCGCGGATCAGCAGCAGCTCGAAGCCCTCTGCCGCGATGGCGTCCGTGACGGTCTGCTCGGCGCGGGCGCGCTCGTCGGCGCCGTCCGCTCCGTCGCTGCTCGGCACGAAGCAGTTCGCCACGCCGAAGTGCCCGGCGCGCAGCTGCTCGCCGGTGATGGCGCTGAAGAACTCCACCGACAGGTCGATGCTGACGCCAGCGCCGTCACCGACACCCTCGGCGGACTTGCCGCCGCGGTGCGGGATGGAGCACAGCGCTTCGTCGCCCTTGCGGATGACGTCGTGGCTCGGCGTCCCGTCGAGACGGGTGATGAAACCGACGCCGCAATCGCTCGATTCGCGGGCAGGGTCGTAGAGACCGAAGGAGGTGGGGTTCACGTGCGGGTCCAGTGGGGGCGTTGCCGGCAGCGGACGGCGCGGGCTGCATCGATGGAGCGCTCGCCGCGGGCAGACCGATGGTGGCAGTCGGGCCCTGTGGGGTGGTGGTGCGGTAGGGCGATGCTACGGCTTGGTATACCGACCGTGCAACACGGGTGGTGGGCGTGTGGTGCGAGGTTCCGTACCCGGTGCCCGGCAGGACCCGCGGCACGGAGGACGGAACCTCGCACGGGCTGCCCGGCGGGGTCAGCGCGGAGCGCTCGCGGGGTCAGCGCGGCAGCAGGATCTGCACGATCGCGACGACCACGAGCGCCGCGATCGGGACGCCCGCGATCCATGCTCCGGCGCGCATCTGCGTCCGGCGGATCGTGGGCGGTGCGTGTGAGGCCCGTGCGAACTCGGTCGCCGCGACGAGCTCCGGCGCGGCGGCGGGCGCCGCGAGCGAGGCCGCGCCGCGCACGGTGCGCTGTCGTCCGGCCCGTGCGGGGTTACCTGCTCGGTGCACGGTTGTAGCGCTGCACGGGGCGGGCAACTCCGCACGGGGTGAGCGAGGCCGCACGGTGCGGCGCCGGCACCGGGACGGGCAACTCCGCACGGGGTGAGCGAGACCGCACGGTGCGAGGGGTCAGGCGTACCGCCGCGCTGCCCGGAGCGCGGCCCCGGTGTACGAGCCGCCGAACAGGAACACGTGCAGCAGCAGCGGCGCGAGCTGGTGGAGCTCGACGCGCTCCTGCCAGCCGTCGGCCAGCCGCGACTCCCGGTCGTAGGCGGCGAGCACCGTCTCGAGCCGGGGCAGCCCGAACAGCCCGAGCAGTGCCAGGTCGGTCTCGGCGTGCCCGCCGTGGGCGATCGGGTCGATGATCACGGCGCCTGTGGGTTCCGATGAATCCGTGGGCCAGAGCACGTTGCCGGCCCACAGGTCGCCGTGCAGACGAGCGGGTCGGTCCCCGACGAGCGCGGGCTGCGGCGACCCGAGCGTGCCGTCCTGCACGCGCGAGGCGACCCGCTCGAACACGGCGGCCTCGGCGTGGTCGAACCCGCCGGCGTCGACGATGCGGCGGACGAAGTCGCGGATCCGGTACTCGGCGAAGAACTCGCCCCAGGTCGCCGGTGCCTGCTCGGCCGTGACGAACGGCGTGCGCGAGCGGCCCATCCGCAGCGCCGCACCGCGGGTCCAGCCGGCGGGCGGCGCACCCCAGTGGTCGGCGCCGGCGGCGTGGGTGTGTGCGAGGGACCGGCCGAACCGCTCGGCCTGGGCGGCGGTGGGGGATCCGTCGGAGATCAGCTCGAGGTCGAGCACGGTCGGGCTCGGGCGCCCCAGCACGCGGGCGATGCGTGTGCCTCCGGTGTCCTCGGCCTCGGCGAGCCAGGCGAGCCCGGCGGCTTCGGCTGCCGCTTCGTCCGCGGTGGTGAACGTCTTCACGTGCGTCTCGGCCATCGGTCCATCCTGCCGAGGGAGCACCGTCGAGCGCCCAGGCGGCGGCCACCCGGCCCCCCGGTCACCCGGCCACCCGGTCACCCGGCCACCCGGCCACCCGGTCACCCGGTCGGCTGCCCCCGCCGGGCTGCGTGCACCACGAGTGCCAGCTGCACGCGGTTCTCGACGCCGAACTTCTCGTACACGTGCCCCACGTGCGTCTTCACGGTGGCGAGCCCGACGAACAGGTCGGCGGCGATCTGCGCGTTCGACGCACCGTTCGCCACGGCGAGCGCCACCTCGGTCTCCCGCTCGGTCAGCAGGGCGAGCAGTCGG
Source organism: Curtobacterium flaccumfaciens (assembly GCF_018598405.1). Taxonomy (NCBI): domain Bacteria; kingdom Bacillati; phylum Actinomycetota; class Actinomycetes; order Micrococcales; family Microbacteriaceae; genus Curtobacterium; species Curtobacterium flaccumfaciens. The sequence goes on from NZ_JAHEWS010000016.1 coordinate 62,604, forward strand.
CGCGCCTCGGCTCCGCCGGCAGCAGCGCCGGCAGCAGCGCCGGCAGCAGCGCCGGCCGGTCCGCCGCACGGGCCACCGGCCGCCTGGCCCGAGCGGGGTCCGGCCGCGAACGCGATCACCCGGTCGAGCACGGACGGGGACAGGATCGAGCGTCCGGCCGCCACCGTCCGGACCGCCTGCACGAGCTCGTGCGGCGGGGTGTCCTTGAGCAGGAACCCGCGGGCACCGGCCTGCAGTGCCCCGAGCACGAGGTCGTCGCCCTCGAAGGTCGTCAGCACCAGGACGGCCAGGTCGGGTCGACGCCGGAGTTCGCGCTCGGTGGCGACGAGTCCGTCGCACCGGGGCATGCGGATGTCCATGAGCACGACGTCGGGTGCGGTCGTCGCGATGACGCCCTCGGCTTCGAGCCCGTCGCCCGCTTCGCCCACGACCACCAGGCCGTCGTCGCCGCTGAGCAGCATGCGGAGCCCGACGCGCACGAGCTGGTCGTCGTCGACCAGGACGACGCGGATCGGTGCGGTCACGCCGTCCACGGCAGCACCGCCTCGACCACGTGCACCCGGCCGTCGTCGCTGCCGGCCCGGAAGCTCCCGCCGACGAGTCGAGCCCGTTCGGCGAGCCCCCGCAGGCCGTGCCCCGCGGTGGCCGCGGACGCCGGGCCGTCGGCCAGCGTGTTCGACACGACCACCCGGATCGCAGGACCGCTGACGACCTCGACGACCACGTCGACGGGTTGCCCGGGGGCGTGCCGGCGGGCGTTCGTCAGCGCCTCCTGCACGATCCGGTACGCGTGCCGCCCGACGACCGTCGGTGCCTCCGAGCTGTCGGCCACGATGTGCGCCCGGACGGTCGCGCCGCCGGCACGCGCCTGGTCGAGCAGGGCGGGCAGGTCGACGAGCGTCGGCTGTGGAGGCGCGGTGCCGGTCACCTCGTCGCCCCCGGTCGCCGCGGGGTCGCGCAGCACCCCGAGGACGTCGCGCAGGTCGGTGAGCGCGGAGTGCGCCTCGGCCCGCACGACCCCGGCTGCCGCAGCCGTCTCGTCGGGGGTGAGTCCGGGGCCGCGGTACTCGAGTGCGCCGGCGTGCAGCGCGACCAGGGAGAGCCGGTGGCCGAGGACGTCGTGCATCTCGCGGGCGATGTGGGCGCGTTCCTGCTCGCGGGCCCGGTCCTCGCGCAGCTGCTGGTCGCGCTCGAGCAGTGCGGCCCGCTCGCGCAGCGACAGCAGGAGCGCCCGGCGCTGCCCGATCGCGATGCCGATCACCACGAGCAGGGCGATGCCGACGATGCCCGCGACCATGATCTGCCAGAGCGGCATGTCGTCGGCCGGGGGCGCCAGGACGACGTCGTAGAGCACGGTGGCGCCGAGCATCACGGCGGCGGCGACGGCGAGTTCGGCAGCCCGACGCCGGGTGGCGAGCGAGACGAGGGAGAGTCCTGCTGCCCCGACGGCCAGCGTCGACACCGAGCTGAGGGCAGCGATGACGACCGTGATGACCAGCGGTGCGCGGTGTCGGAACGGCAGGAGGACGAGGGCGGCCAGGCCGGCACCCATGTCCGCGAGGATCAGCGCACCCACGTGCAGGTCACTCCACCCGCGGGTGTCCATCGTCGGCCACACCAGGGCAGCGGTGAGCAGCCCGGTCAGGGCGGCGACGGCCACCCGCCACGTCTGCGCCCAGACGCGCCGTCCGAGGGGGACGGCGGGGAGCGCGATCGAGGTCATGTCCCGAGCCTAGGGAGCGGGGAGGCCGAGCGGATCCGCCGAAGGTCGGAGCTGCTGCCGGGGTCGGGAACCGCGCGCCTCAGACCGCGTCGACCAGGGCGTGCGCGAGGGGGTGCCACTCGCGCGACGACGGCCCGCTCAGCACCAGGGTCCGCTCGAGGCGCCGGGCCATCGGGATCATCACGAGGTCCGACGGCAGCATCCCGCGGCCCAGCGTCGGCACGATCGACACGCCCTCGCCCCGCTGGATCATCCCGAACATCGTGCTCATCTCCCGCACCCGGTGGGCGTAGCGGAAGGGCCGTCCGTCGAGCTCGTGCAGCTTCTGGATCTGGTACTCGCAGCCGCCGCCACCCGCGACGAGGCCGTCCTCGTGCAGGTCGTCGAGGGTGAGCGCCGGGAGCTCGGCGAGGGGGTGGTCGCGGCGGACGACCGCGGCCATCTCGTCACGGGCGACGACCACACCACCGGCCGGTGTCGGCGACGGGTCGACGAGCACGGCGGCGTCGACGGTCCCGGCCTCGAGCCACTCCGGCATCTCGTCGTCGTCGCCCTCGTAGACCTGCACGTCGACGTCCGGCAGGGTCACCGCCCACAGCTCGCGGAGCCGCGGCAGCAGGCCCTGGCAGACGGTGGGGACGGCCGCGAGTCGCACGGTGCCGCGGGCCGTGGCGGGCCGGACCACCGCCTCCAGGGCGTCGACGGAGGCGAGCACGCTGCGGGCGTGTGCCAACAGGCGGTCGCCGAGCGGTGTGGCGGCGGCGACCGCGCCGCGGCGCACGACGGGGCCGCCGACCTCGCGCTCCAGCCCGGCGACCGCGTGCGACACGGCGGACTGTCCGACCCCGAGCGCCGCAGCGGCGGCGGTGAAGGACCCGGCGTCGAGCGTGGCGACGAACGCGCGGAGTTGCTGGACCGAGACCGTCATGCGTCCTCCTCATGTGGGCATGAGCGACATGCGTTTGCCGCATGCCGATCGCTGGTCCGACACTAGGCCACGTGAACGCTCTCCTTTACGCCCTCGTCGCCCTCACCTGGGGGTCGAGCTTCCTGTTCGCGAAGATCGGCCTCGACGGGCTCGCCCCGCAGCAGGTCGCGACCGTGCGGACCGTGCTCGGCGGGGTGACGCTCGTCGTGGTGCTCCTGGCGACCCGTCGCCGGTGGCCCCGGGAGCCCCGCACCTGGGGGCACCTGGCGGTCGTCGCGGTGTTCCTCAACGCGGTGCCGTCGTCACTGATGGCGTGGGCCGAGCAGACGGTGCCGTCCGGCCTCGCGAGCATCTACAACGCGACGACCCCGATCATGACGCTGGCCGCGCTCGCGGTGCTCGTGCCCTCCGAGCGGCTGCGCGGACGACAGGTGGTCGGGATCGTGCTCGGCATCGTCGGGGTGCTCGTGCTGGTCGGCCCGTGGGACGTCCTGACCGATCCCGAGGTGCTGGCGAGCGTGCCGGGACAGGTCGCCCTGCTCGGCATGACCGCGTCCTACGGCATCGGGCTCGCCTACCTGCGCCGGGTGGCCGTGGCGAGCGCGGACGACCCGGTCACCCTGGCGACGGTCCAGCTGACGCTGGCCTCCGGGATGCTCCTGCTGGTCGCGCCCGTCATCGCGACCGGTCCGGTACAGCTGGACGGGAGGATCGTGGCCGCGATGATCGCGCTCGGTTGCGTCGGCACGGGGCTGGCCTACGCCTGGAACACGCGGCTGGTGCAGGCGTGGGGCGCCGGGCGCGCATCCACCGTCACCTACCTGACGCCCGTGGTCGGGGTGGCGCTCGGCGTCCTCGTGCTGGGGGAACGGGTGCGGTGGAACGAGCCCGTCGGTGGACTCGTCGTCCTGCTGGGGATCGCCCTGGCGTCCGGGGTGCTCGTGCGTCGGAAGGCACCCGCGCCGGCTGCTGCCTGACCGGGCCCGGGGCCGAGCCGTAGGATCGGCTCCGGCGACGACGAGGTCGTCGAGGAAGACGGAGAACGGCATGCACGACACCCACACCACCCGCGCGACAGCGTCCGTCGCAGCGATCCTCGCCGAGTCCGCGGAGCGGTACCCGGACGACGTCGCCGTCATCGTGGGTGACGTCCGCACCACCTACGCCGAGCTGTGGGCGCAGACCCTCGCCTACGCCGGAGCGCTCCGCGCACGGGGCGTCACCGAGGGGTCGAAGGTGGCGATGCTCGTGCCGAACGTCGCGGACTTCCCCCGCGTCTACTACGCCACGCTGGCCCTCGGCGCGGTGGCCGTCCCCGTGCACGCGCTGCTGAAGCGCCGCGAGGTCGAGTACGTCCTGCGCGACAGCGGCGCCACCCTGCTCGTCTGCGCCGCACCGCTGCTCGGCGAGGGTTCCGCCGGCGCCGAGCTGGCCGGGGTCGACGTCGTGACCGTGCTCGCACCGGCGACCACCGACGACGGGTCCGCGGTCGGGCCCGACCGGCTCGAGGACCTGGCCGAGCGGAGCGAACCGCTCGACACCTACGTCCCGCGGCACCCGTTCGACACCGCGACGATCCTGTACACGAGCGGCACCACCGGCCAGCCCAAGGGGGCGGAGGGCTCGCACTTCTCGCTGCTCGAACAGGTCAACACCAACCTGCTGACGACGTTCGACATGCACCGCGGGGACGTCCTGCTCGGCGCACTGCCGCTGTTCCACACCTTCGGGCAGACCTGCACGATGAACACCGGGTTCCGGACCGGCGCGACGCTCGTCATGCTGCCGCGGTTCGACGGCGACTCGGCGCTCGCCGCGATGGTCGAGCACGGCTGCGGCATCTTCATGGGCGTCCCGACGATGTACATGGCGCTGCTCGACGCCGCGACCCGGTCCGAGGCCCGACCGACGCTCCGGTACGCGATCTCCGGTGGTGCTTCGCTGCCGCTCGCGGTGCTCGAGCGGTTCGAGCAGGTCTTCGACGCCCCGATCCACGAGGGGTACGGCCTGACCGAGACCTCGCCGGTGGCCACCTTCAACCACGTCGGCCGACCGCCGCGGCCCGGCACGATCGGGACACCGGTCTGGGGCATCGACGTCGAGATCGCCGACCCGGAGGTCCGCGACGCGATCGTGATGCTGCCCCGAGGCGCGATCGGCGAGCTCGTGATCCGCGGCCACAACCTGATGAACGGGTACCTCGACCGCCCCGAGGACACCGCGGAGGCGATCGTGGACGGCTGGTTCCGCACCGGCGACCTCGGCACGAAGGACGACGACGGGTACCTGACCATCGTCGACCGCACGAAGGACATGATCATCCGCAACGGCTACAACGTGTACCCGCGGCAGGTCGAGGAAGTGCTCGCCACCCACCCCGACGTCGCGATGGCCGCGGTGTTCGGCGTGCCGCACGCGGTGCACGGGCAGGAGGTCGAGGCCGCGGTGGTCCTGCACGCCGGCGCGACCGTCGAGCCGCAGGTCCTGGTCGACTTCGTCGCCGCCGAGATCGCGGCGTACAAGTACCCCCGGGTCGTGCACGTCCTCGACGCGCTGCCGCTCGGTCCGAGCGGCAAGGTGCTCAAGCGCGAGCTCGTCGACCGGTTCGGCGTCGATGTGACGGCGGTTCCGTGATCCCTCCCACGACCGTAGGCGCGATCCGTACGCTGACCGGGTGACCGCCAGCCGCACCCCGTCGACCGCGCGCCTGCTGTTCGCGTCCTCACACCCGGGGCCCACGGTCACCGTGACGGTCCTCGCCGCGGTCATCGCCGCCGCCGTCGGGCACCCGGTGTGGCTCGTCGTGCTGGTGGCCCTGACGGTCGTCGCCGGGCAGCTGTCCATCGGGCTCGCGAACGACTGGATCGACGCGGACCGCGACCGGGCCGTCGGGCGGAGTGACAAGCCCGTCGCCCGTGGGCTCATCGCCGTCGGCACCGTCCGCACCGCCGCGTTCGCCACCGCCGGGGCCGCCGTGGTGCTCTCGCTGTTCCTGGGGCCGGTCGCCGCGGTCGCGCACCTCGTGCTGGTCGCCGCCGGGTGGGCCTACGACGCCGGGCTCAAGCGTTCGGCGTGGTCGGTGGCGCCGTTCGTCGTCGCCTTCGGGCTGCTGCCCGTGGTGTCCGTCGCCGCCGGGCCCGAGGGTCAGTGGCCGGCGTGGTGGGCGATCGCCACGGGGGCCGTGTTCGGGATCGCGATCCACTGCACCAACGTGCTGCCCGACCTGGTCGACGACGCCGCGACCGGTGTCCGGGGGTTCCCGCACCGGCTCGGACTCCGTGGCGCCGGGATCGTCGCGTTCGCCGCACTCGTCGTCGCTGCCGCCCTGGTGCTCGGCGGGCAGGTGCTCGGCGACGACCCCGTGCGCGGTGCCGACGTCGTGCTCGCGGTCGTCGGTGCCGTCGTGGTGCTCGTCCTCGCGGTCGTCGGCGTCCGGCTGGTGCTCGCCGGGCGGGCGTCACGCACCCTGTTCCGGCTCGTCATCGCGTCGTCGCTCGTGCTGGTCGTCGAGCTCGGCCTCGCGGGCGCGCGACTCGTCGCCTGACGACGCGGAACACGCTGCGCGACTGCGTGCTGAGCGCCGGACGCGAGCCGTCAGGCCCAGCGCATCGCGTAGAGCCGGGCCAGGCCGTGCGCGGTCGGCAGCGACAGGGCGGTCCGGAGCAGCGCCTCCCGGCCGGTCGCCGCGACGGGGCCGAGCGGACGGCCGAGTGCCATGTTCACCTCGGCCTGCCGTGCCGCGCGTCGGGCGGACGCCTGTCGTCGGGCGGCGTAGCCCGGCCACGGACCGGCGACACCGGTGCGGACCGCACCCGCCAGCAGCGGCGCCAACTCGGCGGCGTCGAGCCACCCGAGGTTCATGCCCTGCCCGCCGATCGGGCTAATCTCGTGGGCGGCGTCGCCGACGAGCACGACCCGGCCGGCGCCCACGCGGTCGGCGGTGCGGCGGCGGACCCGGAAGCCGCTGGTCATCGAGCAACTCGCGGCGTCCGGCACGACACCGGTGCGCTCCGCGACGAGTGCGGCCAGGCGGGCTGCGACGTCGGTGTCGGCGGGACCCGCGCTGCCCTCCGCCGAGGCGAAGTCCGCGTCGTCGGGCACCAGGGCGACGTACCGGCGACGTCCGCCGGGCAGGGGGAACGACTCGACGACGCCGGACGGACCGACGTCGACGAGTGCGGCTGAGCGGGCAGACGGCTCCTCCGGGTCGGCGAAGTCGCCCATCACGTAGCGGTCGGGGTACTCGCGACCGGTGGTGCCGATGCCGAGCAGGTCGCGGACGATGCTCCGCGCACCGTCGGCCCCGACGACGAAGGCCGTACGGACCGTGACGGTGTCGCCGTCCGGTCCGGTCCCGGTGACGTCGACGTGATCGGTGTGGCGGGACAGCGCGGTCAGGGAGGTCCCGGTGCGCAGGGCCGTGGGCGCCGCCGCGTCGAGCCGGTCGCGCAGGAGCGACTCGGTGCGGTGCTGGTCGAGGGTGGCGACGTAGGGATGGGTCGGCGACGCACGGTCGAAGGACAGGGCTCCGAGGGTGCGACCGCGGCTCCGGGCCACACCGGCACGGACCAGCGACGCCTCGGCGACGATCGGAGCGTCCAGACCGATCGCGGCGAACGCGTCGAGGGACGGCGGGTGGATGCCGATGGCCCGCGAACCGGTCGGGGGCTCGGATCGGCGTTCCCACACCCGGACGTCGACGCCCCGTGCGGCGAGCAGTGCCGCGAGGAACAGCCCGACGGGTCCGCCGCCGACGACCAGGACGTCGACGCGTTCGGTGGGCACGAGGTGAGCCTACGGTGACCGTTCGCCGCAGCGTTCAGTGAGCAGGAGATGTCGGGTCAGCGGGCAGTAGGCGACGTGTTCTGCTCACTCGATGCGCTGCGCGCGGGCGCGGCGGACCCGTGCGCGGAACCGCTCAACCGGCACCTCGACGGCGTAGGCGGCGCCGATCGACACGATCACCACCGCGCCGACCAAGCCGGCCGTGCCCCACGGGCCGATCGCGAACGTCCCGAGCAGCGCGATCACCAGCGGGTGCCACAGGTACGCCGAGTACGACACCCGTCGGCCGAACCACGACGCCGGCGTCCAGGCCAGGGCAGCGGACGCGGGGGAGCGGACCGAGACCAGTCCGCCGATGAGCAACGCCGAGATCAGCCCCGTCAGCGGCAGCACGACCCCGAACGTCGACGCGTGCTGCGTCCAGTCGTCGTCGATCCCGAGCAGCACCCCGACCAGCAGCACGAGACCGAGCCAGGTCGCCACGTGCCCGAGGACCCCGGCGGCGCGCACCCGCACCCGTTCGTCGTCGAGCAGCAGGGCGAGCCCGCAGCCGATCGCGAGCGGCACGACCCCGAGCACGGGCGAGAAGTAGACGTCGGGCGTTGCACCGCCGCTCGGGGTCCGGTAGCTCGCCCACGACGCAGCCGAGGCCCCGACGACCAGGACACCGAGCCCGGCCAGGAGCCACCGACGACGGACCCGGAGCACGGCGAGCAGCACCAGGACCGGCGGCCAGACCAGGTAGAACTGCTCCTCCATCGACAGGCTCCACGTGTGCGCGAAGACGCCCTGCGAGGTGTCCCAGAACGCGCGGAACAGGTTGCCCGTGTAGGTCAGCGCGATGAAGGCCGCTTCGCCGGACTGCAGCGAAGCGCCCTTGTAGTCACCGACCCAGTTCCAGAGCAGGAGCCCGACGACGACGAACGCGAGCAGTGCCGGGTAGAGCCGGAGCAGTCGCTTCACCCAGAACGTGCCGAGCCGCACCCGCCCGGTGCGACGCCGTTCGCCGAGCAGCAGCGTCGTGATGAGGAAGCCGGACAGCACGAAGAAGACCGTCACGCCGATGAACCCGCCCTCGAACTGCGGGACGTGCAGGTGGTACAGGACGACGATCAGGATGGCGACGGTGCGGAGCCCGTCGAGCGCGGGTGCGCGGTACGTCAACGGGGGTGGTGGAGCCTGCTGGGTCCCCGCCCCGGAGTGCTCCGGGACGGCCGGACGGTGCTGTGGCTGCGCCTGCGTCGGCGCGTGCGTCAGCGTGGTCGTCGCCATGGTCCCTCCCCGCGGTGCTCGGTTCCGTGTCACCGACCAGGGTCCTCCTCGCGGGTAAGAGGAGTCTCAACGAGCGGGGTGCACCAGGCTCGTCGGGGCCGACGCCGGTCGACAGTGTCGACGTCGCACGACAGCGACAACGTCGTTCGTTGCACGCGCGGATTGTTTCGCAGCGCGCGCAGCGACCATGCCGCTGTCGGACGACAGCGACATCGTCGCTCCGCGTCGGCCGGTCTCACGGTCCGGGCCACGCGTCGGCGCCAGCCCCGCGCACCACGCCCCGGCCGGGAGGCCCGTGACCGGCCCGCACCGCGCCTCCGGGCCGTCGCGTCCCGCGTCCACCGCACGCACACCGTGAGCAGGAACGGTCGGGTCCGACGTGCGGACCCGACCGTTCCTGCTCACGAAGCGAGCGTGCGAGCGTGCGTGACTACTCGGCCTTCTGCAGCTGCCAGGGGTCCGGCTCGCGGTCGCCGTTCGGGCGGACCGGGCGGACGTCGCCGACGATCGGGATCGAGCGCTTCCGCATGAACCACACGTAGCGGACGAAGAAGTGCGTCAGGGTCGACATCCGGTTGCCGGCGCCGAGCAGGCTCGTGATGTGCACGAACACCCAGGCGAGCCAGGCGATCGGGCCGACCATCGTGATCCCGCCGCGGAGCTGGGCGACCGCGGCGTTCGTGCCGATGGTCGCCATCGTGCCCTTGTCGAAGTACTTGAAGCGCTCGGTGGCCTTGCCCTCGAGCAGGCGCACGATCTGCCGTGCGGAGTGCCGGCCGCCCTGCAGCGCGGGCTGTGCGAGCTGGGCGAGGGCGTCGTCCTGCGCGGCGATGTCGCCTGCCGAGAAGATCCGCTCGGCACCCTTCACGCTGAGGTCGTCGTTCACCTGGATGCGACCACCGTGGGTCTGCGGCAGGCCCCAGCCGGAGACCTCCTTGTGGGCGGCGACGCCGGTCGCCCAGACCACCTGCGACGCGGGGATGAACTCGCCGTCCGCGGTCATCACGCCGTCGCGCTTGACCTCGGAGACGCCGGTGTTCAGCCGGAGCACGACGCCGCGCTTGCGCAGCACCTTGGCGGCGTAGCGGCGCAGGCGCGGGGCGAACGGCTTGAGGAGCTCACCGCTGCGGTGCACGAGGGTGATCGAGATGTTGCCGCGTTCGATCTCCGGGTACGCGCCGACGAGCGCCTGGTCGCGGAGCTCGGCGAGGGCGCCGGCCATCTCGACGCCGGTCGCACCGCCGCCGACGATGACGATCCGGATCTCGTCGGGGCCCTGGTTCGCCGCCGCTTCCTCGAGGCGGGTGAACAGCTCGTCGCGGATGCGGAGCGCCTGCGAGCGGGAGTACATCGAGTACGCGTACTCGTACGCCCCCGGGGTGCCGAAGTAGCTGGTGTTCACGCCGTTGGCGAGGATCAGGTAGTCGTAGTGCAGGTGCTCGCCGTCGGACATCTCGGCGATGCGCTCGTCGGTGCGGATGCCGGTGAGCAGGCCGTGACGGAACTCGGCGTTCGACTGGCGGGCACGGAGCGAGCGCAGGAAGTACGTCACGTCGCCGGCGTTCAGGCCACCCGTCGCCACCTGGTACATCAGGGGCTGGAACATGTTGTAGACGTGGCGGTCGACCAGGGTCACCCGGACCGGCGCATCGGCGAGCTCGCGCATGGCGGCCACACCGGCGAATCCACCGCCGACGATGACGACGTGCGGGCGGGTGTCCTGGGTCATGCTTGCTCCGGTGTTCCTCGGGTGCGTGTGGTCACCCACGAGGGTACGCGCGGTTGGCCGGGGCGCATGACGGGTGCGGGGCCGGGAGGCCCGTGGTGCGTCCGTCAGGCGTCGAACCGCCCGTAGGTGTTCAGCACGTTGCCCTTGCTCGTCACGGTGCTGTCGACCAGACGCAGGCGCGTGGGCGAGTCGGTCGGTTCGAACAGTCGCCGGCCACGGCCGGCGATCGCCGGGTGGATCATGAGCTGCAGTTCGTCGAGGACCCCGGCGAACAGCAGGCTCCGGACGAGGGTGACACTGCCGCACACGGCGATGTCGGCGCCGTCGCGCTCCTGCAGCTCGCGGACGAACGTCGGGACGTCACCGGGGATCCGGGTGCTGTTCTGCCAGGTCAGGTCGTCGCCGAGCGTCGTCGACGCCACGTGCTTCTCGATCGGGTTGATCCACTGGCCGAACGGATCGTCGGCGTGGGCGGGCCACCACTCGGACCACTCCAGGTAGCTGTTCCGCCCCAGGAGCACGGTGTCGGTCCGGGTCATCCAGGCAGTCATCGCCGCGCCGAGCTCGTCGTCGAAGCTGTCGTACTGGAACTCGTAGGGGTCCTGCACGACGCCGTCGACCGACGTGAACAGACCGGCAGTGGTCTTCCGCATGCTCCGGATCGTACCGCCGGGTCAGCTGCCCGTGCCGGAGTCCGTGCTGCCGTCGCTGGTGCCGTCGGTGCTGCTGCCGGGGGCCTGCCCGGTGCCGTTGCCCGGGAACCGGTTCGTACCGGGCACCTGGGTCGTCGACTGCGACCGGTCCGCCCCGATCGCGTGGCCGACGGCGAACCCGACACCACCGCCGACGAGCAGTGCTGCGAGTCCGACGATCGCCGCCAGCAGGGGCCAGAACCACGGCGGCTTCGGGCCTGGGCTGCGGCGGTCGGTCGCAGTTCCGGCGCCGTACCAGGGCGTGGTGCCGTTCGGGGCGGCGGAGTCCCAGGCACCCGGGGTCCTGGCGCCGGCGTCCGCGCGCTGCTGCTGCTGTTGTTGCGGCGCGGGGGCGTCGAGCGTGGAAGTCGACGTCGGGGTCGGTGCGGCGCCCCAACCGGTCGGCGTCGTCGCCTGGGGAGCCCGGTCGGAGCCGTCCGGCTGGTGGCCGTTGGTGGGAGTGGTGTCGCTCATGTCAGGAGTGCACACGGCCCGGCTATGTGCAGCCGATGACGAGGCTGACCCGGTGCTGCGAACCGCCGCGTAGCCTCGGCTCGTGCGCGCTGCTGTGGAGACCGTCCGGATCGACGGGTTGCCCGTGCGCCTGCACACCATGGCGTCCAGAGAACCGCTCCGAGACGGCACTGACCCCACCGTCGTGTTCGTCCACGGCATCGGGATGTCCCACCGGTCCTTCGCCCGGTCACAGCGTGCCGTCGCCGCGACCCACCACACGATCAGCGTCGACCTGCCGGGGTTCGGCTGGTTGCCCGCCGCCGGGCGCCGGCTGTCGATCGAGGAGCTCGGCGACGTGGTCGTGCGGGCCGTCCGGCACCTGGTCGACGGCGATCTGGTGCTCGTCGGGCAGTCGATGGGCGCCCAGGTCGTGGTCGAGTCCGCGCGGCGACACCCCGGTGCGGTCGCCGGGATCGTGCTCGTCGGGCCCGTGATCGCGGCGGAGCGGCGCTCCCTCGCCCTGCAGGCGCTCGACCTGGGCCGCGACGGGTTCGTCGAGGGTGTCCGGATGAACGCGGTGCTGGTCACCGACTACCTGCGGAGCGTGCGGCAGTACACCCGGGAGCTCCGGCCGATGCTCCGCTACCCGACCGAGCAGACGATCACCGAGGTCACGCAGCCCGTCCTCGTCGTCCGCGGCACCCAGGACCCGATCGCGCGGCACGACTGGTCGGCCCGGGTCGCCGCCGCGGCGCCGAACGGCACCTTCGTCGAGCTGGCGGGGCCGCACCACGTGCAGGAGCGGCAGCCGGCCGCGTTCGCACGGCTGGTCGAGACGTTCCGCGGCGCCGAGCGCCTGGAGGGGCTGCGATGACCCGGCCGACCACGTCGGGGACGGGGGCTGCGCGGACGGAGCAGACCGGGCCTCCAGCCCGTGTCCCACTGGTGCGACGCGCGTGGTGGGCCGCACTCGACTGGGGGTACGCGGCCAGGTGGCAGGTGCGGAGCCTCGGTCCGACCACCGCGGACGACTACCGGACCGGCGACGGGCAGGCCGTCGTCGTGGTCCCCGGTGTCTACGAGACCTGGCACTTCATGCGGCCGCTGATGGACGCGCTGCACGACCGGGGGCACCCGGTGCACGTGCTGCCGGTGCTCCGGCACAACCTGCGACCGGTGCCGGACTCGGCGCGCGAGGTGGTGGCGTACCTGCGGGAACAGGACCTGCGGAACGTGCTCGTGCTCGCACACAGCAAGGGCGGGCTGATCGGGAAGTACGCGATGACGCAGCTCGACCAGCACGAACGGATCGACCGGATGGTCGCGGTGTCCACGCCCTTCGCGGGCTCGGTGTACGCGCGGCTCGCGCCGGTGCCGCACCTGCGGGCCTTCCGCGCGGCGGACCCGGTGATCGCGGGGCTCGCGCGGGAACTCGACGCCAACGCGCGGATCACGTCGGTGTACGGGGTGTTCGACACGCTCATCCCGGAGGGCAGTGAGCTCCGGGGTGCGACGAACGTGCGGCTTCCGGTGGGTGGGCACTTCCGGATCCTCGGCGACGCGCGGACGCGGTCGGCGGTGCTGGCGGCGGCGGACCCGCGCGGCGACGGCGGCGGGGGCTCTGGCGGCGGCGGGGGCTCTGGCGGCTCTGGCGGTCTTTCGCGCTGAGCGACAGATCACGGGCGCGCGACCGCGTGACGTGTCGGTCAGCGCGAAACGGCGTCGGCGGTCAGCGGTCGCGGGCGGCGGTCACCGCTCAGCGGTCGCCGACGCTCGCGCGCTCGACGATGCGGTGCGGCACGACGACGGTCTCGGGCGGCGCGCCACGGTCGGCGATGCGCCGGGTCAGCAGGTCGAGCGCCGCCGTCGCGAAGGCCCGCCGGTCGAACGACACCGTGCTGAGCGACGGGATCGCGTACGCGGCGCCGTCCACGTCGTCGAACCCGATGACGCTGACCTGCTCCGGCACCCGGACCCCGCGGGCGGCGAGCACGTGCAGCACGCCGAACGCGATCGAGTCGGTGAAGGCGAAGACAGCGTCGGGCAAGGGGTGCTCATCGAGCCAGGCCGCGAAGGTCGTCGCCGCCGAACTCGTGGTCCACGACGGCAGCGGGACCCGGAGCGACGGGTCCGGGGTGATCCCGGCGGCGGCGAGGGCGGCGCCGTACCCGCGTTCTCGCAGTTCGCTCGTCGCCGTCGCGGCACCCTCGGGTGACGCGCCGACGATCGCGATGCGCCGGTGCCCGTGGGCGATGAGGTGCGCGGTGACCTGCTCGGCCGCCGCGCGGCTGTCGACGTGCACCTGGTCGACGTGCTCGGGCTCGACCTCGCCGATGACGACCGTCGGCGGCAGCCCCTCGGTCGAGGCCAGAACGCTCGCGCTGAGCGACACCGGGTTGAGGATCAGCCCGTCGACCAGGTGTGCTCGGGCACGGGACACCAGTTCGCGCTCGCGGGCCGGGTCGTTGGCGGTCTGCTCGAGCTGCACGACCCAGCCGCGTTCGCGGGCGAGTTCCACGAACGACTGTGCGAGCTCGGCGGAGTAGGCGCTCCCCATCTCGGGCAGGGTGAGTGCGATCGCCCCGGACCGGCCGTTGCGCAGCCCGCGGGCGGACAGGTTCGGCACGTAGTCGAGCTCGGCCACCGCGCGCTCGACGCGTTCGCGGGTCTCCGGGCGCACGACCACGCCGCCGTTGACGACGTTGGAGACGGTCTTCGGGGACACCCCGGCGAGGGCGGCCACGTCCCGCACGGTTGCGCGCATCGGGTCGAGCGTAGCGCGGGGCAGCGCGGCGCAGTGCGGGTGCGCTGTGCGGGCGGCGGCGGTGCGGGTGCGCTGCGCGGCGGCGGTGCGGCGCGGGCTCAGTCCGCGACCTGCACCGGGACCGTCCGGCCCGTCCGCACCGACTCCTGCGCGGCCAGCACGATCGACAGCGTCCGGAGCCCGACCCCGACGTCCGGCTGCGGCTGCTCCCCGGACCGCACCGCCGCCAGGAACGTCCGGAGCATCGGCAGGTCGTGGTCGGGCCCGTACCGGAGCTCGATCGGCCGGCCTCCGACGGCGTCGAGCCCGCGAGCAGCCGCCCCGAAGAAGTCCACCGACACCGTGCCACCGGTCCCGGCGACGTCGAGCGTCACCCCGCCCCACACGGGCGACGTGTCCGGTCGGCTCCACGAGCAGTCGATGGCCGCGATCGTGCCGTCGTCGTACGTGATGGTCACCAGGCCCGCGGTCTCGGCCCCCGCCCGGTCCGCGTGCAGCACCCGGTTGGCGACGGCGGTGACGGACACCGGCGTCGCCCCGGTCAGCCCGTCGATCAGGTCGGCGACGTGCACGACGTGGTCGACGAGCGCCCCGCCGCCGCTCAGCCGCTCGTCGGTGAACCAGTCGCGGGCGAGCGGGAGCATGCCGTTGTTCGCGCCGCGCACCGAGAACACCGTGCCGAGTGCTCCCGAGTCCCGCATCGCGCGCAGCCGGTCGAACGCCGAGGCAAAGCGCACCGGGAACGCCATCATCAGCAGCACCCCGGCACGGTCGACCGCCTCGCGGATGGCGAGACCGTCCTGCCACGAGGTCGCGAGCGGCTTCTCGCAGAGCACGTGCGCGCCGGCAGCGGCCGCGAGTTCGACGAACTCGCGGTGCCGAGCGTTCTCGCTCGTGACGATCACCGCGTCCGGGCCCCACGCGAGCAGCTCGTCCACGGATTCCGCGTACCCGGCGCCCAGCGCGCGTGCCAGCTCGGCTCCGCGCAGGTCGCCGAGTTCCGTCCCCGTCGAGGCGCCGCCCGGGTCCGTGCCGCGCACCTCGACGTCGGCCATCGCGGCCAGGGCGCCGAGGTAGCTGATGGCGTGCGTGTGGGCGAAGGAGAGCACCCCGACCCGGAGCGTCACCGCGACACCTCCACCGGCTGGCCGGACTCGATCGAGGCGATCGCCGCGTTCGCGATGCGCACCGCAGCGACGCCGTCGTCCACCGTCACCCGGGGCGGTGCGCCACCGTCGAACGCGGCGAGGAAGTCGGCGAGCTCCAGCGCGTACGGATCGTCCGCCGGGTCCACCGTCGGCAGGAAACCATCCACGGAAGCGGGTGCCGCGAGGTCGCTCCGGGTGTCCTCCTCGGCCCGGGACGAGTGCGACAGGCTGCCGAGCGTCCCCGTCACCGAGTACTCGGTCGTGAAGGCGAGGTGCTGCGGACCCCACAGCCCGGCGACGTGGCTGATCGCGCCCGACTCGTGGGTGAGCAGGACGTGCGCCGCCTCGACCGGCTCCGCCTCGGAACCCGCGCGGACGCTCACCGCCGACACCCGGGTCACCTCGCCCGCCACCCAGCGGGCGATGTCGAGGTCGTGGATCATCTGGTCCATCACGATCCCGCCGGACAACGCGCGGTCACCGAACCACGGGACGTGGGTGGGGAAGGCGCCGGACCGTGAGAACCGCAACACCGCCAGGTCGCCCAGGAGGCCCGTGGTCGCGGCCTCGTGCAGGCGCGCGTACGCGGGGAACCAGCGCACCACGTGGGCCGGGAAGAGCTGCACGCCAGCGTCCGCCGCGCGGGCTGCCAGGTCCGCCGCGTCCGCGTCGGACCGGGCCAGGGGCTTCTCGGAGACGACGTCCTTGCCCGCCGCGATCGCCGCGCGGACGACCTCGGCGTGGGCGTGCGTCGGGACCACCACGTCCACGACGTCGACCGCGGCGAGGAGCTCGTCGAGGCTGTCGGCGACGGTGATCGTGCTGCCCTCGGCCCGGGCGGTGTCGGTGAACGCGGCGACGAGTTCGTGGGCGCCCTCGCGAGCGTGCACCACCACGTCGCCCAGGCGGAGCAGTCCGGGCAGGTGTGCGACGGAGATGCCGCCCGCGCCGACGAGACCGATGCGTTTCCGGGCGAGGGGCTCCGACCCCGACTGCGACGTCATGGGGTCAGCGTAGGAGATGCGGTGGAACGACGGGTGCGACAGCAGGGACCGGTCGCACAGCGGAGACCCGTTGCCCCGTGGGGTTCTACGATCGGGGTGTGGGCAACCGGGGCATCTACGTCGAGACGATCATCGACGCGGACGTCGAACGGGTCTGGGCTGCGACGCAGGATCCGCGGCAGCACGTGCGGTGGGACGTCCGGTTCTCGGAGATCGTCCCCGAACCGGCCGACACCGACGGAGCCGCCCGCTTCACCTACGTCCGGCGGTCAGCCGTGCACGACGTCCACGGCACCGGTGTGAGCATCGGCGAGCGACGCCGGTCGGACGGCACACGGACGTCGGCACTGCGCTTCTCCACCCGGGACCCCCTGTCGCCGATCCGGCACGGCCGCGGGTACTGGAAGTACGTCCCGACCGACGACGGCCGCACCCGGTTCATCACGGGGTACGACTACGACGCCGGGTGGGGTGTGCTCGACCTCGTCGTCCGGCCGCTGCTCGGGTGGGCGACGGCGTGGAGCTTCGACCGGCTCCGCGTCTGGCTCGAGGGCGGTGGTGATCCGGAGGGCTGGCCGCTCACGAGTGTGCTGCAGGTGTGGCGCCGGGACCGGCCACGGGCCTCCCGGTCGTCCCGCGCACCTCGTGGCGGCACCCGACGGGGCGACCACCTGCACGATGCGCCGGCGACGCTGGCCGCCCTGCCCGACCCGGGGGAGCACCGATGAGTTCCGTGTTCGAGGAGGCGCTCGGCGCCGACTTCCAGCGGTTGCACCCGATGATGCAACGGCGGTTCGGCGTCGGCCTCGACGCTGCCGAAGCGTGCATCGGGCGCGGGGTGATGACGTCGATCCGCCGCGGTCCGTGGTGGACCGTGCCGTTCCTGCAGATCGGACGGCTCCGGAACATCCTGGTCCCCGACGTCGGCGACGACGTGCCGTTCACGATCGAGAACTACCCGTACCGGGATGCGCACGGCCGCGAGACCGTGACCTTCGTGCGCACCTACACGACCCGGCCTGGTCGCACCGCGCGTTTCGACGCCACCATGGTCCTCGCCGACGGACGGGTGCTGGACTACCTCGGTTCGCACCAGCACCTCGCGGTGGACCTCGACCTCGAGGTCGACGACCGGGGCGGGCTGGTGCTCACCTCGGAGGCCCAGCGCTTCTACGAGGGGCCGATCGCCTTCCGGTTCCCGATGCTCTGCAGCGGCCGGGCCACGCTGCACGAGTACTGGTCCGACGAGGACGAGTCGTTCCACGTCGACCTCGAGGTGCGCAACGCGCTGTTCGGGTTCCTGTTCGGCTACCGGGGGACCTTCACGTGCGAGTGGGTCCCGGCGACCGACGCCCCCGAGCGGTTGAAGCCCCGGCGGACAGAACTCAGGACCTGAGCCAGGACGGGTCGGCGAAAAGCTCCTCGAGCTCGTGCAGAAACCGGGTCGTGTGGAAGCCGTCGGCAGCGGCGTGGTTGATGTGCAGCGCCAGCGGCAGCAGCGTCCGGTCGCCCGCGGTCCGGTACCCGCCGAGCGTGATGATCGGCAGCAGGTGGTCCCAGCCGTCGCGCACCTGGAGCGAGAAGCCGGTGAACGATGCTCTCGGCAGGGTCGACACGTCGAACACGTTGCTGGGCCGGTCGTCCTGGGGGAACATCCGGGTGTCGTCCCGGTACTCCGCCATCGTCGACACCGCAGCGTCGTGGAACGTGCTGAAGTCGTCGTCGTAGGGCACGACGAGGGCGGAGAACGTCTCGGTGTCCGGGTGGAACACGGTGAACATCGGGTGGACGCGGTCCCACACGGCGGGGGAGCCGTCGTCCAGCAGCTGCATCCGGAACTCGTCGTGCCGGTTCACCACGGTCGCGATGGCCCAGAGCTGCGACGGGTAGGTCCGGCGGCCAGTCGCTCGGACGCGTTCGACGAAGGCGGTGACGTCGAGCTCGACGGTCACCTCGTACGCGCACGGCACCCGGTGCCGGTAGTGCTCGAAGTGCTCCCGGCGGGGCCACTGGTCGACGTCGATCGCCCGGAGTTCGGTCATGGCTCCACCCTCGTGCGGGATCGCTTCCCTACGGTGGAGCCATGCCGACGCTCGAACGTGTTCCCGCCCTGGTCGCCACCGGATTCCTGGCCATCCCCGTCGCCGAAGCCCTCGTCACGTTGCCGAGCGAGGTCGTCATGAAGATCGAGGGCGCACCGATCGACGCCGACCTGGCCGATACCGCAGCCTTCTCGGAGGCCTACGGCTACCCGCTGGCCGGGGGCGCGAACTGCATCGTCGTCGCAGGGAAGCGCGGCGACGAGGTCCGCTACGCCGCCTGTGTGGTCCTGGCATCGACGAAGCTCGACGTGAACCGCGTCGTGAAGCAGCTGCTCGACGTCCGCAAGGCGAGCTTCGCGCCGATGGACGAGGCGGTCGAGTTGACCGGCATGGAGTACGGCGGCATCACCCCGATCGGGCTGCCGTCGTCGTGGCCGCTCTACGTCGACGCGCGCGTCCTCGATGCCCCCGAGGTCGTCATCGGCGCCGGGCGTCGTGCCGCGAAGCTGTTCCTGCCCGGCGCCGCCCTCACTGCGCTGCCGAACGTCACCGTGGTGGAGGGCCTGGCCACCGAACCGGTCAGTCCGACGGACGGATGAGGCAGAACGGGTGCCCCGCGGGATCGAGGTAGACGCGGAACGTCTCCGTGCCCGACCCGGTAGCCGTCGCACCGATCGCGAGCACCGCGGCCTCGCCGTCGTCGAGGTCGTCGACCTTCACGTCTAGGTGACTCTGCTGCGGGACCGTCTGACCGGGCCACTCGGGCGCCCGGTAGTCGTCGACCTGCTGGAAGGCCAGGATCGGACGGTGGTCGGTGAAGGGGAGGGCGATCTCCGCCCAGTCCTCGTCGTCGCCGACGATCTCCCCGCCGAGCAGCTCGGCGTAGAAGCGGGCGAGGGCGCGGGTGTCCGAGCAGTCGAGGACGACGACGTCGAGTGTGCCGATCATGGCCGAAACGGTAGCCCCATCAGCGTGCGGCGGTCAGGGCCTTCGTGATCCGCTGCAACGAGACGGTCTCGGCGGTCCCGAGTTCCTGCGCGAACAGGCTGAGTCGGAACTCCTCGAGCATCCACCGGGCATGCACGAGCTCGGGGTGCGCGCCGACGGCGGGCGGGAAGTTGCCGCCGGCGTCGGTGTAGCGGTCGGTCGCCACGGTGACCTCGCGCATCCAGGTCGCGTCGCGCCCGGGGTTCTGCAGCAGCTTCTGCACACGGGCCTCGATGCCCTGCAGGTACACGCGGACACGGCGCAGGCGGTCGAGCCCCGCCACGGCGACGAACCCGGGGAACACCAGGCGCTCCATCTGCTGCCGCATGTCGCTGAGCGCGGCGAGCAGCGACATCGAGTTCGCCTGCTTGAGCGCCCGTTCGGCTGAGCGCTGCGCCGCGAGGACGGCCGCGACCTCGGACACCGCGGTGAACATGGTGTCGACGACGGTGGAGGACACGGCATCGCGGACCGACTCGAACTCGGCCTTCGTGAAGACCAGGCCGTCCGGGTGCGCGCGGCGGATGCCGGCGTCGACGACGGCCGCCAGGACGTCGTCGAACAGTGCGGCGGTCGACGGGTAGGGGCTGGCGGCGAGCGCGAGCTTCTCCTTGGCGGTCAGGTGCGACTGGATGTACGACACCGGCGAGGGCACCGCGTGCATCACCAGGCGACGGACCCCGGCTGGCATCGTCACGATCCGGTCGGACGGGGTCGCGAGGAGCTGCACCCCGACGGTGGCCTTCGGACCGGTGCCCTCTTCCACCAGGGACGGGTAGGCGCGGATGACGCCACCCGCCTGCTTGGTGTCGAGGGTCTGCGGCAGGTCCTGGTCGGGCCAGGCGGTGAGCCCGGACTGTTCCAGCGGGCGACCGGCGCCGGCGGATGCGACGCGAGCCGCGCCTCCTGTCCGTCCCGCGCCCTTCGCCGTGGCGGAGGCGACGCTCTGCTGGGTCCGGTCCTTGAGCTTGGTCTGCAAGGCCGACAGGTCCTTGCCGGTCTCGACGCGGCGACCCCGCTCGTCGACCACGGCCCACGTCGGCAGCAGGTGTGCCGGGACGCGGGACAGGTCGAAGTCCGATTCGGAGACCGGCACGTAGGTCATGCGCTGGATCGCCTTGGCGAGCGTGGCGCGGAACGACTCCGTCGGCTCGGTGGGGGCGTCGTCGGGCAGCTCGGCGACGATCTTCTCAGCCCAGTCGGCAGCCGGCACCACGTTCTTGCGGATCTGCTTCGGCAGCGACTTGATGAGCGCCGTGACGAGTTCCTTGCGGAGGCCCCGGACCTGCCAGTCGAAGCCCTCTTCGCGCATCCGGGGCAAGAGCGCGAGGGGGACCTGCACGCTGACGCCGTCGTCCTGGGCGCCGGGCTCGAAGCGGTACTGGATGGCGAGGCGCTGGTCACCGCTCCGCCACTGGGTCGGGTACTCGACGTCGTCCTCGGCGGCCTCGGCCGCTGATTCGTCGAGCAGGTCGGACCGGCGCATCGTGAGCAGGTCCGGCTGCTCGCGGCGGGTCGTCCGCCACCACCCCTCGAAGTCTCGGGTGGTGGCGACGTCGGCCGGGATGCGGGCGTCGTAGAACTCGTAGACGTTCTCGTCGTCGAGCAGGATGTCGCGGCGCCGAGTGCGCTCCTCGAGCTGCTCGAGTTCCTTGCGGAGCTTCCGGTTGGCGCGGTCGAAGGACTGCTGCGAGTCCCACTCGCCCTCGACCAGGGCATGCCGGATGAAGAGCTCGCGGGAGTGCTCCGGGTCGATCCGCGAGTACTGCACCCGACGTCGCTGCACGATCGGGACGCCGAACAGGGTCACCCGCTCGTACGCGACGACGGCGCCCTGCTTCTTCTCCCAGTGCGGCTCACCGTAGGTGCGCTTGAGCAGGTCGCCGGCGAGCGGCTCCACCCAGGCGGGGTCGATCCGGCCGACGGTCCGGGCGAACAGCCGACTGGTCTCGACGAGCTCGGCGGCCATCACGGCGTCGGGCTGCTTCTTCGCCAGGACACTGCCCGGGAACACCACGAACCGGGTGTTCCGCGAGCCGAGGTAGTCGCGCTTCTCGCGGTCGCGCAGCCCGATCTGGCTGAGGAGTCCGGAGAGCAGCGCACGGTGCACGGCGTCGCCGTCGTCGGAGCGGGCCTGCCCCACCCGCACGTCGACCTGCTTGGCGGCGCGGGAGAGCTGCCGGTACAGGTCCTGCCACTCGCGGATGCGCAGGTAGTTGAGGAACTCGGCCTTGCACAACCGTCGGAACGCGCTCGACGACAGGTCCTCCTGCTGCTCCTCGATGTGGTTCCAGAGGTTCAGCAGGGTGAGGAAGTCGCTGGTCGGGTCGGCGAACCGGGCGTGCAGCTGGTCGGCGTGCGCACGCTTCTCGAGCGGGCGTTCGCGGGGGTCCTGGATGCTCAAGGCGCTGACGATGGCGATGACCTCGCGCCCGACGCCCTGCCGCCCGGCCTCGAGCACCATGCGACCGAGGCGGGGGTCGATCGGCAGCCGGGTGAGCTGTCGCCCGGACTTCGTGATGCGACCGTCCTTGTCGACGGCTCGGAGTTCGCGCAGCAGGTCGAGGCCGTCCTTCACGCCTCGGCTGTCCGGCGGCTGCAGGAACGGGAACGACTCGATGTCACCGAACCCGAGCGAGATCATCTGCAGGATCACCGCGGCGAGGTTCGTGCGGAGGATCTCGGGGTCGGTGTACTCGGGACGGCGACCGAAGTCGTCCTCCGAGTAGAGCCGGATCGCGATGCCGGCGCTCGTGCGGCCCGCTCGACCGGA
Source organism: Curtobacterium flaccumfaciens (assembly GCF_018598405.1). Taxonomy (NCBI): domain Bacteria; kingdom Bacillati; phylum Actinomycetota; class Actinomycetes; order Micrococcales; family Microbacteriaceae; genus Curtobacterium; species Curtobacterium flaccumfaciens. Next base: position 84,907 of record NZ_JAHEWS010000016.1, read on the forward strand.
GCGCTGGCTCGCGCTGGCCTGCGAGATCGCCTCGATCGGGAGGCGCTGCACCTTGGCGCGTGGGGAGTACCGGGAGATGCGCGCCGTGCCCGTGTCGATCACGTACTTGATGCCGGGCACCGTCAGCGAGGTCTCGGCGACGTTCGTGGCGAGGACGACACGACGGCGGATGCCCGGGGTGTGCCGGCGCTCGAAGACCCGGTGCTGGTCGGCGGCGGACAACCGTCCGTACAGCGGCAGGACCTCGGTGCCCGGGTAGCGCTTGCCCTCGATCGCGTCCTGCGCGTCGCGGATCTCGTTCTCACCTGACAGGAACACGAGGACGTCGCCCGGGTCCTCCTGTGCCAGCTCGTCGAGGGCGTCGGTGATGCCCTGCAGCGTGTCGCGGTCGTCGGCCGCGTTGCCGCTGTCCCCGGTGCGCGAGTCCGACTCGTCGTCGGCGTCGTCGTTCTGGTCTTCGGCGACCAGCGGGCGGTACCGGATCTCGACCGGGTAGGTGCGGCCGGACACCTCGATGATCGGGGCGTCGTCGAAGTGCTTCGAGAACGACCCCGGGTCGATCGTCGCACTCGTGATGATGAGCTTCAGGTCGGGGCGACGGGGGAGCAGCCGCTTCAGGTAGCCCAGCAGGAAGTCGATCGTGAGGGACCGCTCGTGCGCCTCGTCGATGATGATCGTGTCGTACCGCTTCAGGTCGCGGTCGAAGTGGATCTCGTTCAGCAGGATGCCGTCGGTCATCAGCTTCACGCGGGTCTCGGAGCTCACCTTGTCGGTGAAGCGGACCTGGTAGCCGACGAGTCCGCCGAGTTCCCCGCCGCCCAGTTCTTCCGCCACACGTTCGGCGATGGTCCGCGCCGCGATCCGGCGGGGCTGGGTGTGCCCGATGTGCTCACGACCGAGCTCGAGGCAGATCTTCGGCAGCTGCGTCGTCTTGCCCGAGCCGGTGGCCCCGGCGACGATGACCACCTGGTTGTCACGGATGGCAGCCGCGATGTCGTCCCGCCGCTGCGAGACCGGCAGTTCGGGCGGGTACGTGATGACGGGCAGCGGAGAAGACATGAGCATTCCAGGATACAGGCGCGCCGGGCGGCTGGTGCGTCAGGCGATCTGCTGGGCCAGGGCGTCAGCTGACCGGGACGGCAGTTCGCACACCCGGTCGTGGCAGACGTACGCGGCAGGGTCGAGCACGTCGCGTCCCTCGAACAACGAGAACCCTTCCGCGGCCCAGTCGCGAGCCTGTTCCGGGGTCGCGGCGACGACGACCGTGCCGGGGCGCCGACCCCGGAACGCCACGGCCCGCATCGGGTCGTCGACGTCGCTCGTGACGACGACCACCTCGCGTGAGGGTCGTTGCAGGGCGAGGGCGACGCCCAGGGCATCCGCATGGCCGAGGGGGCGCTCGGTCCCGGTGCGGGCGCGGTCGGCGACGAGTCGTGCCGCGGCGACCCGCAGTGCCTCGTCGCCCGTCAGCGCCCCGAGCGTCGCGGCGGCCGACGCCAGCGCAACGGTGCCGGACCGCATCGCGGTCTGCGGCTGTTCGCCCGTGGACGTGCCCGCGGCGGCGAGCACCGGGTCGACGTCGAAGCGCTCGGCGAGTCCGTCGTCGACCAGCGAGCGCGCGACGATCGCGTAGCAGGCCTCGCCCGTCGCCAGCGCGAGCTCGAGCAGCCCCTCGGCGAGCAGTCCGACGTCCTCGATGGTGGCGGGCGCGGAGGACGCCCCGCGCGGTGTGCTGGACCGCACCGTGACGTGGGCGTCCTGCACGTGGGCGGCGAGGACCGCGTCGGCGGCGCCCCGTGCGAGCGCGACGAGTTCGGGATCGCCGTGGCGTGCGCCGGCGATCGCGAGGCCCCGGACCGCCAGGCCGTTCCACCCGGTCAGCACCTGGTCGTCGAGCGGTGGCGGGTCGAGCTGGGCACGCTCGGCGAGCGGCCGGCGGTACCACTCGCCCTCGACCCGACGTCCGTCGATGGTCGACTCGCTGTCCTGCGCAGCGACGAACGCCCCGTCGTCACGTCGCAACGTGTCTCGGAGGAAGTCGGCGATGCCGCGGGCCTGCTCGGCCCCCGCGACCGCGAGCAGCCCCGCGTTGTCGTAGAGCATGCGCTCGTAGTGCGGCACGCTCCAGTCACGCTGCGTGGCGTACCGGAAGACACCGCCGTCGGCGTCGGTCAGCTCGGACGCTCGGATCGCGTGCAACGAGCGGTCGAGCAGGCCGTCGGCCTCGGCGTCGCCGTCGGCCGCCACGTCGGCGAGGAACTCGAGCAACGGCGTGCTCGGGAACTTCGGTGCCCCACCGAAACCACCGTAGGTGGTGTCTTCCGCCTGGGACAGCTGGTCGACGACCGCCCGGATGGCGTCGACCGTCGGGAGGCTCGGGTCGGCTCCGTCGGTGCCCTCGCGCGAACGGGCAGTCGCGTCCGCCTCGGCGCCCTGCCGGATCGCCGTCGCGATGGCCGAGGCGTTCGCGTCCACCTCGTGCCGTCGCTGGGTCCAGGCGTCGAGCACCGCCGCCAGGATCTGCCGGAACGCCGGGACCTGCCCGACCGGGGAGGGCGGGAAGTACGTCCCCGCGAAGAAGACGTGCCCGTCCGGGGTCAGGAACGTCGTCAGTGGCCAACCGAGTTGCTGTGTGAACGCGCTCGCCGAGGCCATCAGGCTCGCGTCGACGTCCGGCCGTTCTTCGCGGTCGACCTTCACCGACACGAAGTCATGACGGAGCAGCTCGCCGATCTCCGGGTCCGCGAAGCTCTCGCGGGCCATCACGTGGCACCAGTGGCACGTGGCGTACCCGACCGACACCATCACCGGGACACCGCGCTCGCGGGCTTCGGCGAAGGCCTCGGGACCCCACTCGCGCCAGTCCACCGGGTTGTCGGCGTGCAGACGCAGGTAGGGGCTGACCGAGGTGCCGAGGCGGTTGTCGTTCATGGCTCCAGCGTGCCCGCCGGCGACTGGGCGGACCACCGCCCGAGGACATCTGTGGACGGGACGGCCGTTCTGCACAAGCCGCGCGGGGAGGTCAGCGCTCGAGCCACCCCGTGATCGACGCGAGCTGGACGGCCACCTGGGCGGGGCTCTGGCCGTCGGTGTCCACCCGGGTGACCGTGTCCGGGGTGGCCGAGTCGAGCCTCCCGGCCGTCCGCGTGCTGTGCGCGAGCTGCGTCTGCGGGACCTCGCCGCCTGCTCGTCGTGCGAGCCGGTCGGCAGTCGTGTCGTCGGATGCGCGGAGCAGGACGACGCGCACCAGCGGATCGTCGCCCATCGCCGCAGCGAGGCGCTCGTGCTCGAGCACGGACACGGTGTTCGTGTAGATGAGTCGGTGGTGACCGATCGCCCGGTAGCCGGCCCAGATGGCGGCCAGGTTCCGCTCGGCCAGGTGCGCCTCGGGGTGTTCGACGTGCGGTGCCGGGTGGGCGAGGTCGAGCAGGTCGCCCTCGATCACCGCGTGCCGGACGTCCGCCGCGACGAGGAGGTCGTGCAGCGCCTCGGCCGCCGTTGACTTGCCCACCCCGGAGCGTCCGCCGATGAACAGGACCTCGGACCGGAGCACCGTGTCAGCCCAGGTTGAGGGAGAGGAGTGCGAGTGCGGCGTCCTCGGGGCCGTAGTCGAACATGTGCTCCCAGAACGGGTCGTCGGCCCACGGGACGTCGCCGTCGGCGGGCGTCGTGTGGGCGGTCTCGACCAGCCATGCCAGTTCCGGGACGACGGCGGCCCGGAACTCCGGCGGTTCCCAACCCAGCGCCCGTGCCGCGGTGGTGTCGAGGACGAACGGCGACGGCGAGGACCAGGGTGTGCCGCCGACGAAGGCGGGTGCGTCCTCGTCGAGCAGGACCTCGTCGAACCGGTGGTCCAGGTGGCCCGCGATCGTCCGGGCGATCTCGAGCACCGTCAGGGCCGAGGCGTCCGCGACGTTCAGGATCCGGCGGTCCGGCGCGTCAGCGACCAGGCGGACGAGCGACCCGATGCCGCTCGCGGCCGTCGTGTGGTCGACGCCGCGGCCCTTGTCGGCGAACAGGACGCGCTCGCGGCCGTCGAGCACCCGGCGGACGACGAACCACTCCCGCGGGCGGCCGATCCCGACGCCGTAGACCTTCGACGGGCGGAGCACGGTGACGGGTGCGCCGTGGTCGAGGAGGACCTGTTCGGCGGCGACCTTCGCAGCGCCGTAGCCGTCACGGCTCGTCGGGTCGCCGTCGCCCGCTGTGACGGTGGGCTGGATCTCGGTGACGGCCCCGCCGAACATCGGCTTGTCGAGCGAGTTCGCGTGCCGGCCCTGCTCGTCGGCGTAGACGGCCTTGGACGAGACGAAGACCGTCGAGCCGACGTCGTCGAGGAACGGCAGGAGCTGCTGGGCGTCGTCGCGGGTCAGGCCGACGGTGTCGACGAGCAGGTCGGCTCCGGGGCGCAGCAGGTCACGCAGGACGGAGCGGTCGCGGCGGTCGCCGGACGTGAACGTGCCGCCGGAGGCCGTCAGTGCATCCGCGGCGGGGCCACCTCGGCGTGCGAGGACGTCGACCTGCCACTCGTCGCCGCCCCGGCCCGAGGCGTCGAGGAGTTCACGAGCGACGGCGGAGCCGATCCCGCCGGTGCCGCCGAGGATGACCGCGCGTCTGGTGCTCATGGTGCAACGGTAGTGCGGCTCGACTGCCGGTCCTCGCTCGGCCGGCCGTGCCGTCAGGAGGCGAGTTGCTCGTGCTGCCACCAGTCGGCCAGCGAGCCGTCGTAGACCTTCACCCGGTCGTGCCCGAGCACCGTCAGCGCGAGGGCGTCGACGCACGCGGCGCTGCCCACGCCGCAGTACGTCACGATCTCGTCGGCACCGATCACGGCTGCGAAGGCCTTCTCGAGTTCGGCGCCACGCAGGTACGCGTTCGTCTCAGGGTTGACCAGGGTGTCCGCGGTGATCGGGGTGCTGCCCGGGACGATCGGCGGGTGGTCGCCACCGAGGGCGGCCCAGGGCGCGGCGAACACCAGGGAGGCCGGCTCTTCGCCCGAGACAGCACGGGTGACGCGGTCGTGGTCGGCCCAGAGTGCGCGCTCTTCACCGGCGAGGAACGCACCGGCGTCGGGGTCGGTCGGCCCGGCGGGCGTACGGAGTGCGCCGACCCGCACCGGACGGCCCTCGTCCCGCCACTTCGGGAAGCCGCCGTCGAGCACCGCGACCGAGTCGAAGCCGAACGAGCGGAAGATCCACCACAGCCGTGCCGACCACTCGCCGACGCTGTCGTCGTAGACCACGACCGTCGACGTGTTCGTCACGCCGAGCTGAGCCGCGGCGGCCTCGAATCGCTCGGCGCCGGGGCGGGTGAACGGGACGTCGGCGTCCGGCGCGGAGAAGTCGTCGATCAGGTCGGCGAAGCGGGCGCCGGGGACGTGGCCGCGCTGCTCGTGGGCTTCCCGTCCGGGCAGCCAGGTGGTCTCGAACCCGACCCCGACCGTGTGCACCGAGGCGTCGAGCACGACGAGCTCGTCAGCACCGATGTGGTCTGCGAGCCACTGCGTCGACACGAGTGGTGAGGTCAGGACGGGGGCCATGCGGGCCACCATAATCTGCACCCCTGACGTGGGCCAGTGTCGTGGACACACGGCGCAACCGGGGGTGCGGGCGGGGTGCGTGCGGGATGCGCTGCCGACGTGGAACGACGGTGTCGTCGTCGTACGACATCGACTCGGTCGTACCCGCGCGCGTGCAACTGGTGGGGCGTGCACGGAGCGACGATGTCGCCGTCGTACGACGACGACGATGTCGTTCGGCGTCAGTCCCCGCCGCGGCGCACTGACACTGGCGCTGCGCTTCGGCGCTTCGGTGCTTCGGCCCGTTCCGGTTCCGCCGGGGC
>NZ_JAHEWS010000017.1:0-77924 GCF_018598405.1 Curtobacterium flaccumfaciens
GCCACGCCGAACGCGACGAGCGTGAGCACGGCGAGGGCGGCGGTCCGTCGACCGCCGGACCGCCGCCCTCGCCGTGCTCACGCTCGTCGCGTTCGGCGTGGCGGCGACCGCCCGGGGGCTGGTGGACGTGACGACCTCGGCCGCGGCGTCTCCCGCCCGGTACGCCGCCGTCGCGCTCGCCCCGGAGGCGTGGAACGGCTTGGACACCGCGAACGTCATCGCCGCCGTCGGGGCGAGCTGCGCCGGTGCCGGCGTGCTGCTGTTCGGCGCAGCCCTGGTGTCCGCGGTGCGTCGGAACCGTGGCCGTCGGCTGCCGCTCGCCCTCGCGGTCGTGACCCTCGCGATGGTGGTGGGCGCCGTGGTCTCCAGCGTTGCCTCGGGCGAGCAGACCGACTTCGACGCGGCCGCGCACTGGGCCATCCTGCGGACCGCACTGGCGGGACTGGCCGCGGCGAGCCTCCCGGCCCTCTGCCTGGCCGCCCTGCGGGCTCGCGCCCGCCGCTCCCGCTGACCGCGCACCGGGCTTTCGCGCTCACCGACACGTCACGGCGGCCACAGCGCGTGGACTGTCGCTCAGCGCGAAACGCGTCGCGCTGAGCGCCCGGCGCTACTTCTTCTTCTTCTCTTCGACGTCGCCGGAGAGTGCCGCGATGAAGGCTTCCTGCGGGACCTCGACCCGTCCGATGGTCTTCATGCGCTTCTTGCCCTCCTTCTGCTTCTCGAGGAGCTTGCGCTTGCGGGTGATGTCACCGCCGTAGCACTTCGCCAGGACGTCCTTGCGCATCGCGCGGATGCTCTCGCGGGCGATGATGCGGGCACCGATGGCGGCCTGGATCGGCACCTCGAACTGCTGACGCGGGATGAGCTTGCGCAGGCGCTCGGTCATGAGCGTGCCGTAGGCGTACGCCTTGTCGCGGTGCACGATCGCGCTGAAGGCGTCGACCTGGTCGCCCTGCAGCAGGATGTCGACCTTCACGAGGTCGGCGGCCTGGTCGCCGGTGGGCTCGTAGTCGAGCGACGCGTAGCCCTGGGTCTTGCTCTTCAGCTGGTCGAAGAAGTCGAAGACGATCTCGCCGAGGGGCATCTCGTAGCGGATCTCGACGCGGTCCTCGCCGAGGTACTCCATGCCGAGCAGGGAGCCGCGGCGCTGCTGGCAGAGCTCCATGATCGCGCCGACGTAGTCCTTCGGGGCCAGGATCGCGGCGCGGACCATCGGCTCGCGGACCTCGACGATGCGCCCGGTCGGGAACTCCGAGGGGTTCGTGACCTCGATCACGGAGTTGTCCTCGGTCGTGACCTCGTAGATCACGCTCGGGGCCGTGGTGATGAGGTCGAGGCCGAACTCGCGGGACAGCCGCTCGGTGATGATCTCGAGGTGCAGCAGCCCGAGGAACCCGCAGCGGAACCCGAAGCCGAGCGCGACCGAGGTCTCCGGCTCGTAGACCAGTGCGGCGTCGGAGAGCTTGAGCTTGTCGAGGGCTTCGCGGAGCACCGGGTAGTCGCTGCCGTCGATCGGGTACAGGCCCGAGAACACCATCGGCTTCGGGTCGGTGTAGCCGGGCAGCGCCTGGGTCGCGGGCTTCTGCGCGCTCGTGACGGTGTCGCCGACCTTGGACTGGCGGACGTCCTTCACGCCGGTGATCAGGTAGCCGACCTCACCGACCGACAGACCCTTCGTGGGCTTCGGCTCCGGGCTCGAGACACCGATCTCGAGGATCTCGTGCGTCGACTTGGTCGACATCATCTGCACCTTCTCGCGGGGCGAGATGGTGCCGTCGATCATGCGGACGTATGTGACGACGCCGCGGTAGCTGTCGTAGACCGAGTCGAAGATCATCGCGCGGGGCGCTGCGCTGGCGTCGCCGACGGGTGCGGGCACACGACGGACGACCAGGTCGAGGAGCTCGGGCACGCCGACGCCGGTCTTGCCGGAGACCCGGAGGACGTCCTCGGGCTTGCCGCCGATCAGCTGTGCGAGCTCGGCGGCGTACTTGTCCGGATCCGCCGCCGGGAGGTCGATCTTGTTGAGGACCGGGATGATCTCGAGGTCGTTCTCGAGCGCCAGGTACAGGTTCGCGAGCGTCTGCGCCTCGATGCCCTGGGCGGCGTCGACGAGCAGGATCGCTCCCTCGCACGCGGCCAGGGAACGCGAGACCTCGTACGAGAAGTCGACGTGCCCGGGAGTGTCGATCATGTTCAGCGCGAAGGTCTCGCCGTCGAGTTCCCACGGCATGCGCACGGCCTGCGACTTGATCGTGATGCCGCGCTCGCGCTCGATGTCCATGCGGTCGAGGTACTGCGCACGCATCGCGCGGTCCTCGACGATGCCGGTGATCGACAGCATGCGGTCGGCCAGCGTCGACTTGCCGTGGTCGATGTGCGCGATGATGCAGAAGTTGCGGATCGCGTCGGCCGGGGTCGCTGCGGGCTCCAGCGGAGCGGATGCTTGTGGGCTCACGGTTCCTCAGGTGGGTCGGACGGTCGCAACAGTCTCCCACGCTTCACCCGCCCTGGCGGCACGGCTCGCGTCGACCCCGCACGGTGCGAGGTCGGCGGGTCCGTGCGCAGTTGACCGCCCGGTGCCCGGATGCAGCGCGGCACGGGGCGAGCATGCTCGCACCAGGTGGAGGACTGCGCACCGTGCGCTGTCTTGCGGACCAGCACCGGGCCTCCTGGCCGTGCCGATCGCGCGTCAGACGGTCGCGTGCGCCGGAGCCGGCAGGGCGCCGAGGCCGCGCCGGAGGTCGTCCGGGGTGGCTGCGAGGCAGACGCGGATCCACCCCTCGCCGGTGCGTCCGAAGGCGCTGCCCGGCGCGACGGCGACCCGCTCGCGCTGCAGGAACCCGAGCGCCCACTCGGCGATGTCCCCGTCGGAGGCGTGCGACATGTCGATCCACAGGTAGAACGCCCCTCGTGGGTCGAGGTACCGGATGCCGGCGGCATCGAGCGTCTCCCTCGCGACCTCGAGGTTCGCGCGGTAGTGCTCCCGGGCGTCACGCACCGCGGAGTGGTCCCCCACGATCGCCGCGAGGGCCGCGTACTGGTCGGGTTCGGCGACGCAGCTGATCATGGCCTCCTGCGTGGTGCGCATCGTCGCGCCGAGCCCCTTCGGGGTGACGAGGTAGCCGACCCGGACGCCGGTCATCGCGTACGTCTTGCTCAGCGAGAACGCCGAGAACACGCGGTCGTCCTCGTCGAGCGCCGCCAGGCTCACGTGCCGGGTGCCGTAGGTGAAGTACTCGTAGACCTCGTCGCTGATCACCCACAGGTCGTGCCGCTTCGCGAAGGCGAGGAGGGCGCGCAGGGTCTCCTCCCCGAAGACCGAGCCGAGCGGGTTCGACGGCGAGTTGACGACCAGGACCCGGGTGCGTTCGGTGACGCTCGCCTCGAGGGCTTCCAGGTCGGGCTCGAACCCGTGCTGCGGCTCCAGCCGGTACGGCACCGGGGTGGCGCCGATGATGTGGGCGTTCATCGTGAAGGTCGTGTAGCCGGGGTCCGGCACGAGCACCTCGTCGCCCGGGCTCAGCGTCAGCGTCATCGCCTGGAACAGCGCCTGTGTCGCGCCGATCGTCATCCAGATCTGCTCGAGGTCGGCCTCGATCCGGTTCTCGCGGCGGAGCTTGTCGCGGACGGCCTCCCGGAGGGGCCCGATGCCGCCGTTCGGGGTGTACCCGGTGCGGTCCTCGGTCCAGGCACGACGAGCCGCCTCGCCGATGTGCGGCGCCACCGGGACGTCCGGCTCGCCGATCACGAGCATCGTGACGTCGGTGCCGCTCGCGTGCAGCAGCGCCGCTTGCTCGAAGACCCTCCGGATGCCGGAGGCGGGCACGGTGTCGATGCGCGGTGCGAGGGATGGCATGTCCGTCACGGTATCCGGTGCGTGTTGCCGCGGGGTTTCGCCGCGGTCGGCCGCGGGCTTCCGCCCATCCGGCGGTGTTTCGTGCTTTGGTGGCAGCCCGCTTGCCTGGTAGTGTTGGTGGCTGGCTTCCGCGTTCCCCGCCCACGGGTGGAACGCGATGCGACCAAGGGCCCCTCTACCCTGCGGTCGCGCCCACCCGTACGAGACGAGCAGGAGCAATTCATGGCGAACATCAAGTCGCAGATCAAGCGCATCAAGACCAACCTCAAGGCAACCGAGCGCAACAAGGCCTACAAGTCGGAGCTCAAGACGCACATCCGTCGTGCCAACGACGCCGTCGCCGCCGGTGACAAGGACAAGGCCGTTGCCGCCCTGGCCCTCGCGTCGAAGAAGCTCGACAAGGCCGTGAGCAAGGGTGTCATCCACAAGAACCAGGCCGCGAATCGCAAGTCGGCCATCGCGAAGAAGGTCTCGTCGCTCTGACGTCCTGACCCTTCTGGTCCGAAGGCCCCGCACCGTTGGTGCGGGGCCTTCGTCGTGCGCGGGGCGCTGCGCGCGTGGTGGTGTGCGCGGGGGTGCGTGCGCTGCGTTCGTTTCGTGAGCAGGAACGGTCGGGTCGCGAGGGCGCACCCGACCGTTCCTGCTCACGAAGTGCCGGCCGACAGGCGCGGGACGGCCAGGAGGCCCGACTCGCCTCAGCGGGGCTCGCCGCGTCGGGCGATGGTGCGGACCATGACCTCGAGCGCGTAGTGCGCGTCGCGCGAGCCACCCTTCACCGCGGTGTCCGCCTCGGCGATGCTGATGATCGCGTTGGCCAACCCGGACTCGCTCCACCCGGCGACGTCACGCTGCGCGCGCTGCACCTGCCAGGGCGCCATGCCGAGAGCCGAGGCCGCCTGACCGCTCGGTCCCCGGAAGGCACTGACCTTCGCCATCGTGCGGATCTTGCTCGCGAACGCGGCGACGATCGGCACGGGTGCCTCGCCGGTGGCCAGGGCGTGCCGGAGCTCCACGATCGCCGGTGCGGACCGGCCCGCGAGGGCGATGTCGGCGACCTTGAACGCGTTCGTCTCGACCCGCCCGCCGTAGTACTTGTCGACGACCTTGTCGGTGATCTCGTCGGCCTCGTCCGCCAGGAGCTGCCGGCACGCGGCTGCGAGCTCGGCGAGGTCGTCGGCGAAGGCCGTGACCAGCGTGCGCACGGCCGACGGCGCGATGCGGCGTCGTGCGGCGCGGAACTCGGCGTTCACGAAGTCGATGCGGTCGGTCTCGCGCTTGAGCTCGTCGCACAGCACCTCGACCCCGCCGCCGACACCGCTGCGGATCGTGTCGAGGAGCTTCTTGCCGCGCACGCCGCCGCCGTGCCGGAGCACCAGGGTGACGTCGTCGGCCGGCGCCTGCAGGTACGAGATCGTCTCCGTGATGAAGGCGTCGGTGCACTTCTCGACGTTCGTGACCTGCACGAGCCGCGGTTCGCCGAACAGCGACGGGCTGGCGAGGGTGGAGAGCAGGCCGGGGGCGTACTGGTCGGCTTCGAGGTCGTGCACCTCGAGCGCGGGGTCCTCGCCCTGCAGCAGGTCCTTCAGCACACCGCGGGCGCGGTCGGCGAGGAACGCTTCGGGCCCGGTGATGAGCACGACGGGCGCCGGACGGATCCCCGACCAGGGCACCTGGTCGATCTTCGCTGCGGCGCGCGCGGGCTTCTTGGCGGCCATGTGGTCCTTCCGGTGGTGCCGGCCCGGACGGTGCCGGGTCGAGTGGTGCACGGACGATCCTACGGGCGGCCGCCGACGGCGGGTGCTCCGTCCACACCCGCACCGCATCGGTACCGGAGCGGGCGAGCACCACCGTGCCGCGTTCGTCGGTGCGGAGCGGAACCGTGCCCGCGGCCTCGAGCATGCCGAGCGCGGACGCGGTCGGGTGCCCGTAGGTGTTGTCCGCGCCGACCCCGATGAGCCCGACCCGCGCGGTGAGCCCCCGGTAGAGCTCGGGGTCCTGGTCCGCCGAGCCGTGGTGCGCCACCTTCACGACGTCGATCGGCCCCGCCGGCAGCGCGCCGGAGATCCGCAGCCTGCGCTGCGACGACTCCCCCAGGTCACCGAGGAAGACCCCGGTCAGGCACGTGGCGCAGGGCTCCCCGTCCGCCGGCCCCGTGACCAGCACGATGCTCGCGTCGTTGCCGGAGTCGCGGTCGCCGGCCCGGGGCCACACCACGCGCCACCCGAGCGGCCCGAGGCTGCCGGAGACCCGGTCGTCCGCCGCACGGACGTCGACACCGGCACCCCGCAGGTCGTCGACGACCCGGCCGTCCGATGCCCGGCCGACGGGACCGACCAGGGCGGTCTCGACCATGCCGGACACCGCCCCCGCCGCCCCGACGTGGTCGCGGTCGAAGTGCGTGAGGACGAGCACGTCGATCCGGGTGATCCCGAGCAGGTCCAGGCACGCGCGGAGTCGTCCCTCGTCGTCGCCGGTGTCCACGAGCGCCACGGCGTCGCCGCCCCGGAGCAGCACGGCGTCCCCCTGGCCGACGTCGCACGCCGCGACCGACCAGTCGCCCGGGACCGACCCCCGGACCACGAGCACCGGGACGGTCACCGCCGCGACGCCGACCACGACGATCACCCCGGCGGCGAGCAGCAACCGGGAGCCGATCCGCCCTCGGACCAGCACCGCCGTCGCGATGCAGCCGCACACCAGCGCGGCGGCCGCGACACCCGGCGCCCCGGCCGGCCAAGATGCCGAGGCGTACGGCAGGGCCGCCGCCGCGTGGGCGATGCCCCCGACGGCAGCGGCGGGGACCCACGCGACGGCAGCGAGCACCTGCGCGCCCGCTGGCCACAGCGGCGCGAGGACGCACGCCGCGAGCCCGATCACGGTGACGACCGGTGCGAACGGCTCCGCGAGCAGGTTCGCCGGCACCGCGTAGGTCGGGAGCGCCGCCGACAACGGGATCGTCACGGGCCAGCACGCCACCTGTGCCGCGACGGGGATCGCCAGCGCAGCGGCCACCGGCGTCCACAGTCGGCGGGCCAGCAACTCGGTGAGCGGTGGGCCGAGCACCACGATCCCGCTGGTGGCGAGCACGGAGAGGGCGAACGCGAACGACCGCGAGAACCAGGGGTCCACCACGAGCATGCCGATCGCCGCGAGGGCGATGAGCGGGACGCCACGGACCGGTCGACCGGCGAGGTGCACGACGAGCACCACGATCGCCATCACCGCCGCGCGGACGATCGAGGGGTCGGGCCGCACCAGGACGACGAACACCAGGAGCACCACGACGGCCACCGCGGCCCGGAGCCCCCGCGGCAGACCGCAGGCGCGGCCGAGGACGACCACCAGCCCCACCACCACCGCGCAGTTCGCCCCGGAGACCGCCGTCAGGTGTGTCAGCGCCGCGGTCTCCATCGCCGCCTCGGTCCCCGGGTCGAGGCCGGAGCGGTCGCCGATCGCCAACCCCCGCAGCAGTGCCGCACCGGGCTGCGGCAGGTCGGCCGTGGCCCGGACGAACGCCTGTCGCGCGGTGTCGGTGGCGGCGAGCAGCCCGTCGGGAGGCTCCGACGACGGCGTTCCCCGCAAGAACGCCACGAACGCGGTCGCCGATCCGGGTTCGTCCGGCTGCACGGCGGCGGTCCCGGTGACCCGAGCCCCCGCCGCCAGCACGTCGTCGGGCGCGTCACCGCGCAGGTCGGGGACGAGCCGGACGGGCGCACGGAGACCGTCGAGTCCGTCGGCACGCACGAGCGTCGCGGGGACGGAGCGGTCCCCCGGCACGAGGTCGCGGGACAACACCGCCTCGATGTCGACGCGCCCGGCACCCGGACCGTCGACGAGGGCGCGCAGCGGCTCCGGAGCCCGTCGGGACTCCCCCACGGTGACCGACACCGCGAGCAGCGTGGTCAGCGCCCCGGCGACGAGCACCAGCCCGGCGACGACCGGCACGACCCCGGCGCCCTGTCGCCACCGGAGCACGGTGCCGCTCACGCTGGTCAGGAGCGCCGCGACCCCACCGACCACGAGTGCCACGTCCGGCGCTCCGACGAGCAGGGCGGTCAGGATCCAGGCGACGGCCACCGGCACCGCGACCCGCAGGTCGATCGCACTCGGAGCGAGCTGCACGCGCGGCCCTCAGACCCGCACGCGATCGCGGAGTTCGGCGAACCGGAGGTCTCCGATGCCGCTGACGTCGAGCAGGTCCTCGATCGAGGTGAAGCGGCCGTGCTCGTCACGCCAGGCGATGATCCGTCCGGCCAGCCCCGGGCCGATACCGGGCAGGGTCTCGAGCGCCGTCAGGTCGGCGGTGTTCAGGTCGACGACGGCAGCATCGGCCCCGCTCGCGGCACCCCCGGCACCAGCACCGTTCGCCGGCGACCCCGTGGTGTCACCGCCGGTCACCGGCCCGAGCGCGTCGGGCACCTCCTGTTGCCCGACCCGCGGCACGTACAGACGTTCACCGTCCATCAGCACTCGGGCCAGGTTCATCCGATCGAGGTCGGCATCGTCGGTTGCCCCACCGGCTCGGTCGATCGCGTCCCCGACGCGACTCGTCGCCGGCAGCTCGACGACACCGTCGCGCCGCACGGCTCCGAGCACGTGCACGAGGACACGACCGGCATCGGGGGCGGACGACGCGCCAGTACCCGCACCGGGACCGGTAGCGCCCCCTGAGGGCGGCGACGACGGAGCGCCCGACACCCCACCCGCCCCGGCTGTCGGCGCCCCACGCACGACAGCCCCGCCGGACCCCAGGGTCCCTTCGTCGCCACGCGGCGCCAGTGCCCCGACGAGGACCACGACGACGGCGACCACCACCACGACCGCCGCCAGGACCACGGCGGCCCGCGGTGACAGCACCAGGCGGGACCACCACGGCCCGGGAGACGACGGCGATGACATGCCCCGAACGCTACGGAGCCCGGCCGATCGGCCGGGCTCCGGAGGGCACACCCGTGGACGGGCGCCGCGCACGCCCCTGCTGTGGAGGGACGACGAGAGGGACGGCGGGCGCTACCCCTTGATGGCGATGTTCACGAGCTTCGGGGCCCGGACGATCACCTTCACGATCTCGCGGTCACCGATGTACCGCTGCACGTTCGCCGAGGAGCGAGCGAGCTGTTCGAGCTCGTCCGCCTCGATCGACTTCGACACCTCGAACGAGTCACGCACCTTGCCGTTGACCTGCACCACGGCCGTCAGGGTCTCCTGCACGAGCAGCGTCGGGTCGGCCTTCCGCCAGCCGTACGTGGCGACGGTCGCGTCGTAGCCCAGCTTCTCCCACATCTCCTCGCCGGTGTACGGCGCGAAGACGCTCAGGCCGAGCGCGATGGTCTCGACGGCCTCACGGACGGCGGGGTCACCGGCGCCGGGGCCGCTGTCGATCGCCTTGCGGGTGACGTTGACCAGGTCCATCAGTCGCGCGATCACGACGTTGAACTTGAACGACTCCATCATCCCGGGGGCGTCGGCGAGGAACCGGTGCGTGACCTGGCGGAGTGCCCGGTCGCCGTCGGCCCACACGGCGTCGCGCGAAGACGTGACGTCGAGCGACAGGCGGTACGCGCGCGCCAGGAACCGAGCCGAGGCGGACGGTGAGACGTCCTCCCAGTTGATGTCGTCCTCCGGCGGGCCGGCGAACCCCATCACCAGGCGGATGGCGTCGACGCCGTTCGCGTCGAGCTCGTCACCGAGCGAGACGCCGCCCTTCGACTTCGACATCTTCGAGCCGCCGGACAGCACCATGCCCTGGTTGAGCAGCGCCGAGAACGGCTCGGTGAAGTCGAGGTAGCCGAGGTCGAACAGGACCTTGGTGACGAAGCGGGCGTAGAGCAGGTGCAGGATCGCGTGCTCGATGCCGCCGATGTACTGGTCGACCGGGGCCCAACGGCGGGCTGCTGCGGGGTCGAAGGCCTGGGTGTCGTCGTTCGCCGACAGGAACCGCAGGAAGTACCACGACGAGTCGACGAAGGTGTCCATCGTGTCGGTGTCGCGGAGCGCCGGGGTGCCGTCGACGGGGTTCGGGACGTTCACCCAGTCGGTCGCGCCACCGAGCGGCGACGTGCCCTTCGGCTTGAGGTCGAGGCCCTCGGTGTCCGGCAGCACGATCGGCAGCTGGTCCTCGGGCACCGGGTGCTCGGTGCCGTCGGCGCCGTGGATGATCGGGATCGGGGTGCCCCAGAAGCGCTGGCGCGAGATGAGCCAGTCGCGCAGGCGGTAGGTCTTGGCGGCACGGCCGGTCCCGCGCTCCTCGAGCAGCGCGATCGCCGCGGTGATGGCGTGCTGCTTCGACATGCCGTCGAGCGGCCCGGAGTTGATCATCCGGCCCTGGCCGGTCAGCGCCTCACCCGTGGCGACCGGGTCGAGGGTCGGCACGTCGAAGTCCTCGATCGTGGCGCCCTCGGGGATCACCGGGATCGACCCGGTGACGGCGGCGTTCGTGTCGACGACGACCTTGACGGGCAGGTCGAACGCCCGCGCGAAGTCGAGGTCGCGCTGGTCGTGCGCCGGCACGGCCATCACGGCGCCGTGGCCGTAGTCGGCGAGGACGTAGTCGGCGGCCCAGATGGGCAGGCGCTCCCCCGTCAGCGGGTGGATCGCGGAGCGGCCGAGCGGCACACCGGTCTTCGGCCGGTCGGCGTTCTGCCGGTCGATCTCGGAGGTCTTCTGGGTGGCGACCAGGTACGAGTCGAACGCAGCACGGACATCGTCCGGAGCCGACGAAACCAGCGATGCCGCCAGGTCGGAGTCCGGTGCCACCACCAGGAACGTCGCCCCGTGGATCGTGTCCGGACGCGTGGTGAACACCGTGACGGGCTCGTCGCGGCCCTCGATCACGAAGTCGACGTCGGCGCCGACCGAGCGGCCGATCCAGTTGCGCTGCTGCGCGATGACCTTCGCCGGCCACCGCCCCTCGAGCTGGTTCAGGTCGTCGAGCAGCCGGTCGGCGTACTCGGTGATCTTGAAGTACCACTGCGTGAGCTTCTTCTTCACGACGACGGCGCCGGAGCGGTCCGAGGTGCCGTCGGGCAGGACCTGCTCGTTCGCGAGCACGGTCTGGTCCACCGGGTCCCAGTTGACCCAGCTGTCCTTGCGGTACGCCAGGCCCTTCTCGTACATCTTCAGGAACAGCCACTGGTTCCACTTGTAGTACTCGGGATCCGAGGTGTGGATCTCGGTGGTCCAGTCGAACGACGGCGCGTAGCGCTTGAAGGACGCCTTCTGCTGCTCGATGTTCGCGTAGGTCCAGTCCTTCGGGTCCACCCCGCGCTTGATGGCAGCGTTCTCGGCCGGCAGTCCGAAGGAGTCCCAGCCGATCGGGTGCAGCACGTTGAAGCCCTGCTGGCGCCAGTAGCGCGCGACGAAGTCCCCGAGCGCCCAGTTCTCGGCGTGCCCCATGTGCAGGTCGCCGGACGGGTACGGGAACATCTCGAGGATGTACTTGCGCGGACGCGTGTCGTCGAGGTCGGTGGTGAAGAGCCCGAGCTCTTCCCAGCGGGGCTGCCACTTCTCCTGGATACGACGGAAGTCGTAGGCGTTCGGGTCCTCGGCGTGCTGCTCGGTGGTCACGGTCGTCAACGATACAAGCCGGGAGGCCCGTCCCGCGTCCGCCCGTCGGCTCACGGCACGAGCAGGCGTCCGTCCCGCATCCGCAGGGTGCGGTCGACCAGGTCCGGCGCCACCGGCACGTGCGACACGATCACGACCGTCCGGCCCGCTGCGCGGGCCGTGGTGACGAGGTCGCGGAGCACGGTGTCGCCGAGGTCGGGGTCGACGTCGGCGGTCGGTTCGTCGAGCACCAGCACCGGGAACGCGTGCAGCAGCGCCCGGGCCAGCGCGAGGCGGTGCGCCTGCCCGCCGGACACGAGCACGCCGCGCTCCCCCACCGAGGCGTCGAGCCCGCCGCGCCGGACGACCCAGTCACCCAGCCCGACCCGGTCGAGCACGGCGAGCAGTTCCTCGTCGGTCGCGGTGTCGCGGGCGAAGAGCAGGTTCTGCCGCACCGACTGGTCGAACACGAACGGGTCCTGCTCGATCAGCCCGACCCGGGCCCGCACCGCGTCCGGGTGCATCGCCTTCGCCTCGACGCCGTCGAGCGTGTACGAGCCGTCGTGGTCCACGAACCGCACGAGCGCGTCGACCAGGGTCGACTTGCCCGCGCCGCTCGGCCCCTCGAGCACGACGACCTCGCCGGGGGTGAGCGTGAACGAGACCCCGTCGACCGCGGGCTCGGCCGCCCCGGGCCAGCGGACCGTGAGTTCCTGCACGGCGAGCGTGACCGGGCCCTGGACCACGAGCGACGCCGGATCGGCGTCGTCGTCGGGCTCGGGCACGATGCCCGCTGGCACCTCGGCCGGTACGACCTGCTCGACCCGTTCGGCAGCAGCACGCACGCGGCGGAGCGTCAGGACGGCGAGCGGGACGGTCCCGACGACCTCGAACAGCGCCAGCGGCACGAAGACCGTCAGCGCCCAGAGCGGGCCGTCCAGTGCGCTGGAGACAACGGCCGGGGCCCCGACGGCGAGGATCCCGATGACGGCACCGCCGCCGACCAGGCCCACGAGTGCCCCGACGAGTGACTCGACCGTGCCACGGCGCCGGACGGCCCGGGTCACGCCGGCGTCGAGCCGGGCGATGTGCGCGAGCCGCTCGTCGAGGGTGCCGTACGCGGCGAAGACGTCGAGCGTGCGGACCGTGTCGAGCACGAGGTCGGCGACGCGGCCCCGGTCGGCAGCGGTCTCGCGGTCCGAGCGGTCGGCGATCGCGCGGGTGACGATGGTGCCGACCAGGGCCGCGACCGCCAGCGCGAGGACCAGCACGACCGCCGCCGGCACCGACACGAGCGCCACCGCGACGACCGACAGCAGAGCGACGACACCGGCGGACACGAGCGGCCCGACCACGCGGATCGGCAGGTCCTGCAGCCGGTCGGTGTCGGTGACGAGGCGCGTCATCAGGTCGCCTCGACCGGTCCGACCGAGGCCGGCGGGCGCGACGGACGCGAGCCGCCGGTACATCTCGGTCCGCACGACGGCGAGCTGCCGGAACGAGGCGTCGTGCCCGGCGAGCCGGTCGACGTACCGCAGCACGGCCCGCCCGAGGGCGAAGGCCCGCACCCCGACCATCACGAGCGTCAGGTAGAGGATCGGCGGGTGCTCGGCGGCACGGGTGATGAGGTAGCCGCTCGCGGCGAGGAGCGCGACGGCGCAGACGGCGCTGAGGGACCCGGCGGCCACCGCCTTCGCCCAACCCGGCCCGTGCGGCATGGCGAGCCGCAGGACGGACTGCCCACGGGCCTCCCGGCTCATGCGCGCACCCCCCTGCGGACCGTCACGGATCCGTCGGCGCCGACGTCCACGCGGACGTCGGCAGCGGCGACGACCGCCGGCCGGTGGCTGGCGACGACGACGACCGCGCCGTCGGCCGCGAGGCCGCGCACGGCCCCGATGACGCACGCCTCGGCCTCGGCGTCCAGCGCGGACGTCGGCTCGTCGAGCAGCACCAGGGGCGTGCCGACGCGCCGCGCCCGGTACAGCGCGCGTGCGACCGCGACGCGCTGCGCCTGGCCGCCGGACAGGCCGCTGCCGCCGGCGCCGACCGGGAGGCCCGGGTCGAGTCCCAGCCCCGCGTCCCGCAGCGCGGCACGCACGTCGGCGTCGTCGGGGGTCGCGCTGAGCGCGACGTTCTCGGCGATGGTCCCGCGCACGAGACGGGGACGCTGGTCGGCCCAGGTGGTGCGCTCGGCGACGGTCGCACCCGGGGCGCCGGGCACCGCCACGGTGCCGTCGTGCGGCAGGACGCCGCGGAGGGCGGCGATGATGCTCGACTTGCCGGACCCGCTCGGTCCGGCGAGCACGACGACGGCGCCGGCCTCGGCGTGCAGGTCGAACGGACCGATCTCGGCCTCAGGGCGGCGGACGATGAGCCCGCGGACGTCGAGGGCGGGTGCGGGTGCGGGTGCGGCCGCGGCGGGGTCTGTGTGGGTCCCGTTGTCGGTCCCACTGCCGCTGCTGCTGCCGGTCGCGGACGGGGATGCGATCTCGTCGTCGGCCAGGACGTCGAATACCGCGGCCGAGGCCTCGACGCCGTCCTGGGCGGCGTGGAAGTCGGCTCCGACCTGGCGGATCGGGGCGAAGGCCTCCGGTGCGAGGACGAGCACGAACATCGCGGCCCCCAGACCGAGCGAGCCGTCGACCAGCCGGATGCCGATCGAGACGGCGACGAGCGCGACGGACAGGCTCGCCGCGAGCTCGAGCGCGAACCCGCTGACGAAGGACAACCGGAGCACCCCGATCGTGCCACGACGGTACTCGTCGGTGACCGCGCCGATGCGACCGACCTGGCGACGGGCCCGGCCGAAGACCTTGAGCGTGGCGAGCCCCTCGACCGCCTCGGTGAAGGCGCCGCCGAGCCGGGCGAGCGCGTCCGACTGCTTCCGCTGCAGCGCCTGCGTCGCCAGGCCGATCAGGATCATGAAGACCGGGATCACCGGCAGGGCGAACAGGATGATCAGCCCGCTCGTCAGGTCGGCCAGGCCGATCGCCACCAGGAGCACGGGCGTCGCGATCGCCGTGAGCGCGAGCTGCGGCAGGTACCGGCCGAAGTAGGCGTCGAGCGCGTCGAGTCCGGGGCCGAGCGTCGTGGCGAACCCCGCGCTCGAGCGCCCGGCGAGCCACGACGGACCGCGCTCCGCGGCGCGGGCGAGCACCGTCGTGCGCATCTCGCTCTTCACCCTCGCCGCCGCACGGGCAGCCAGGTCGTCGGTGGCCCACGCGGCCAGGGCGCGGAGTGCGAACGCCCCGCCGAGCAGTGCGAGCGCCTGCCCGAACGCCGCCGGGACCGCGCCGTCACCGACGGCGTCGACCCCGAGGGTGACCGCCGCGGCGATCCCCCACGCGATCGCGATGGTCGCGACCGTGCGGAGGACCCCGGTGCCGGCGGCGGCGACGATGAAGCCGCGCGCCGTCCGGGACAGCCGCAGGAGTCGGGGGTCGAGGGGCTTCATCGGGCGTCCGCCTAGTGCGCGGACGCGGTGATCTGGGCGCGGGAGACGCGCTTGCGGAACACCCAGTAGGTCCACGCCTGGTACGCGAAGACCAGGGGCACGAAGATCAGCGCGACCCAGCTCATCACCGTCAGGGTGTAGGACCCGGACGAGGCGTTGTACACGTTCAGGCTGTTCGCGACGTCGTTCGACGCGGGCATCACGTCGGGGAAGATCGCCGTGAACATCGCGAGCACGATCGCCGCGATGGTGATCGCCATGAGGGTGAACGCACGCCCCTCCTTGCCCCAGGCATTGCAGAGCACCGCCAGCACGAGCGCCAAGGCGGCGACCACGGAGAGCACCAGTGACGCCGGGGTGGCACGGACGAACGCCATCGACACCAGGAACGCGGCGCCGACCACGATCGTGAGGACGCCGGCCCGGGTCGCCAGGCGCTTGGCGCGCTCACGGATCTCGCCCTCGGTCTTCAGCGCGACGAAGACGACCCCGTGGGTGAAGAACACCAGCAGCGTCGCGACACCGGTCAGCAGCGCGAACGGGTTGAGCAGGTCGAAGATCGTGCCCGTGTAGTTGTGCCCGGCGTCCATCGGGATGCCGCGGACGACGTTGCCGAAGGCGACGCCCCACAGGAACGACGGCACGGCACTGCCGACGATGATCATCAGGTCGAAGCGGCGCTTCCACTCGAGGTGCTTGTTCTGGTGCCGGTACTCGAACGACACCCCGCGGGCGATGAGCGCGGCGAGGATGAGCAGCAGCGCCAGGTAGAAGCCGGAGAACATCGTGGCGTACCACTCGGGGAACGCCGCGAACAGGCACGCCCCGGCCACGATGACCCAGGTCTCGTTGAGGTCCCAGACCGGGCCGATGGTGTTGATCAGGACGCGACGGTCGGTGTCGTCCTTGCCGAGGAACGGCAGGGACATGCCGACACCGAAGTCGAACCCGTCGAGGACGAAGTAGCCGACGAAGAAGACGCCGACGATCGCGAACCAGAGAACAGGGAGATCCATCAGGCAGCGTCCATTTCTAGTAGACCGTCACTTCGTGCTTGACCTCGCCGGTCTCCTCGTCGACCTCGGCCGGGTCGGCGGGCCCCTCTTGCGCGACCTTCTTGATGAGCTTGAACTCGACGACGGCCAGTGAGCCGTAGATCAGGGTGAAGACCAGCAGCGAGATCAGGACCTCGAGCCCGGTCACGTTCGGGGACACGCCGTCCTTCGTCTGGAGCAGCCCGAACACGAGCCACGGCTGGCGGCCCATCTCGGTGAAGATCCAGCCGACGATCATCGCGGCCATCGGCAGCGGTACGGTCCAGGTGGCGATGCGCCAGATCCAGCGCTGCGTCGGGAACCGGCCCTTGCGGGTCAGCCACAGGCCGGCCAGCGAGACCAGCACCGCGCCCACACCGAGGGCGATCATCCAGCGGAACGACCAGTAGGTGACCCAGATGATCGGCTTGTAGTCCCCCGGGCCGTACACCTCGGTGTACTGCGCCTGCAGGTCGTTGATGCCCTCGACCGTGCCGTTGAACGTGTGTGTCGACAGGAACGACAGCAGGTACGGCACCCGGATCGAGAACAGCTCGTGGACGCCGTCCGGTGTGCCGAGCGTGAAGATCGAGAACGAGGCGTCCTTGCCGGTCGCCGTGTTGTACAGCGCCTCGGCAGCCGCCATCTTCATCGGCTGGGTGTCGACCATGGTCAGACCGAGCTGGTCGCCGGTCAGGACGGTCAGGGCGCCGGCAGCGACCATGGTCCACATGCCGAACTTCAGCGCCGGCATCATCGTCTCGAGGTTCTGGTTGCGGGCCAGGTGGTACGCCGCCACCGCGATGATGACCGCAGCGGCGACCATGAAGCACGCGAAGAGCGTGTGCGGGAACGCCGCCAGCGCCACCTTGTTGCCGAGCACCGCCCAGATGTCGGTGAGCTCCGCACGGCCCTTGGCCTCGTTCATCGCGAAGCCGACCGGGTGCTGCATGAAGGCGTTCGCCGCGATGATGAAGTAGGCCGACATGATCGTGCCCGCGCTCACGCACCAGATGCTCGCCAGGTGGAGCCCCTTCGGCAGGCGGTCCCAGCCGAAGATCCAGATGCCGATGAACGCCGCCTCGAAGAAGAACGCCAGGATGCCCTCGAGCGCGAGCGGTGCACCGAAGACGTCACCGACGAAGCGCGAGTAGTTCGACCAGTTCATGCCGAACTGGAACTCCTGCACGATGCCCGTCACGACACCCATGGCGAAGTTGATCAGGAAGATCCGTCCGAAGAACCGCGTCAGCTGCAGGTAGTGCGCGCGGCCGGTCCGGTACCAGGCGGTCTGGAACACGGCCACGACGGCTGCCATGCCGATCGTCAGCGGGACGAAGAGGAAGTGGTAGATGGTCGTCAGACCGAACTGCCACCGCGACAGGAGGAGCGGATCGAGGAGGTCGTTCATGCGGCGATTCCGAGACGGGTGGCCGCGCGCTGTTCGTGCACGTCAGTTGCTTCCTGTGGAACGGATACATCAGGTGTCACAGCCCTTGGGACACCCCAACGCTATCGCGGGGCACCCCGATTCGACAACTTGTAGAACCTCGCTGTGCACAAACGTGCAAAGCGTCTGCACGGCACAACCGTGCGGCACGGATGTTCGCGTTGCCCCTTGCGCGAACGACGACAGGCGCCGGGTAGATACCCGACGCCTGTCGCTTTGTTCGTGGTGCAGATGTGGTGCTGTGCTTACAGCAGGCCCTCGGCCTTGAGCCAGTCCTCGGCGATGGTGGACGCCTTCTCCTTGTCGGCCGTGCTCTTGGTGTTGAGCGCGATCAGGGCCTCGGTCGAGAGCTTCTCGTTGACCGAGTCGATCGCGTCTGCGGCCTTCTCGTCGACCTTGTCCGACACCACGGGGACGACGTTCTGCGGGAGGATCAGGTTCTCCGGGTCCTCCAGCGTGACGAAGCCGTTCGCCTTGATGCTCGGGTCGGCCGTGTAGATGTCGGCCAGCTGGACGGTGCCGTCCTTGAGCGCCTTGACGGTCAGGGCACCGCCGCCGTCCTCGATCGCCTTGAAGTCGACGTCGACGCCGTAGACCGACTTGAGTCCCTCCGGCCCGTACGGACGGGTCTGGTTCTCGGAGTTCGCCCCGACGGTGAGCTTCTCGTCGACGTTCTTCAGGTCGGCCAGGCTCGTGACGTCGTTGTCCTCGGAGAACTTCTTCGTGACGGTGTAGCTGTCCTGGTCGGTCGCGTCGGCCTCGTCGAGGACACGGAGGCCCTTCGGCAGGGCCTTGTCGAGCCCGTCGTCGATCTGGTCGGCGGTCTTCGCGTCGGACTCCTTGTCGAAGTACTGCAGCAGGTTGCCGCTGTACTCCGGCATGACGTCGATGGCGCCCTTCTCGAGCTGCGGGATGTAGACCTCGCGCTGTCCGATGTTGAAGTTGCGCTTCACGTCGAAGCCGTCCTTCTCGAGGACCTGGGCGTAGAGCTCGGCGATGATCTCGTTCGAGTAGTACTGCTGCGAGCCGACGACGATGGTCTTCGAGTCGGACGAGCCGCTGGAACCGCTGTCGAGCGGGTCGCTCGACGCGCAGCCGGCGAGGGCGGCGACGACGCCCACCGCCATCGCGGCGGCGACGCCGGCGCGGATCTTGGGTGCTGTGATCACGAGGGATTTCCTTCCGGGAGTGGATTGCGGGCTCGCTCACGCGACCCCTGACGCTGTCGGGCCGACGGGGCCGCGGTGCCCTTCGGCACCGCCGCCCGCTGCAGCACGGCGAACACGATCTCGAACGCGATCGCGAGCGCGATCACGAGGATGGAGGCGCCGAGCATCTCGGCGTAGTCCTGGGTCTTCAGCCCGAGGAAGAAGTACCCGCCGAGGCCCCCGGCCCCGACGTACGCGGCGAGCGTGGCCGTCGCGACGACCTGCAGCACGGCGGCGCGGATCCCACCGATCAGCAGCGGGAGCCCGAGCGGGATCTCGACCTTCCAGAGGATCTGCCACCCGGTCATGCCCTGCGCCTTCGCGGCGTCGACGACGACCGGGTCGACGGCCTCGATGCCGGAGTACGCACCGGCGAGCACGGAGGGGATCGCCAGGATGACGAGGGCGAGCAAGGGAGCCTGCAGCCCGATGCCGAGCAGCAGACCGAACAGCGAGAGCACGCCGAGCGTCGGGAGTGCCCGCACCCCGCCGGACACCGCGATCGAGAAGCCACGGGCACGACGGGTGTGGCCGATCGCGTAGCCGACCGGAACGGCGATGACCGCGGCGATGAGGACCGCGAGCAGCGTGATCCAGACGTGCTCCCAGAGGCGCTGGGGGATGCCGTTGTACCCGCCGTAGTTCGTGGGGTCGAGCACCCACGCGAAGGCCTGACCGATGATCACGAGGAGACCTCCGCTGCTTGCAGGACGCGGCGGGCCCGTCGGCGCGACACCGAGTCCGTCCGGGTCCACGGCATCACCAGGCGCCCGAGCAGCACGAGGAGGCCGTCGAGGGCGAACGCGAGCACGAGCACCATGACGATGCCGGAGAGGATCTCCTCGTAGATCCCGCGCCCCAAGCCGTCGGTGAACAGCAGGCCGAGACTCGGGATGCCGAGGACCGCGCCGACCGTGGTGAGCGAGATCGTGGACACCGCGACCACCCGGAGCCCGGCGAGCAGCACCGGACCGGCGAGCGGGAGCTCCACCCGGAAGAACCGCTGCGCCGACGAGTAGCCCATCGCGGTCGAGGCGGACTTGGTCTCCGCGTCGACCGAGGTCAGGCCGTCCACCGTGGACCGGACCATCAGTGCGAGGCCGTACAGGGTCAGGCCGATGACGACGTTGACCGGGCTCTGCAGGTCGGTGCCGATGATCCCCGGCAGCGCGACGAACAGGGCCAGCGACGGGATCGCGTACAGCAGACCGGCGAGGGTCACGATGCTGCCGCCGACCCCGGATGCGAGGCGCGATCCCCCGGGTTGCTGCAACCGGACCACGAGCCAGCCGATCGGGATCGACAGCAGGAACGCGATGATGATCGGCGGGATCGCGATCGCGAGGTGGGAGAGCGTGTTGTCCCAGATCGTGTCGAGGTTCGCCAGCACCCACTTCACCGGGTGCCCCCACCCTGCGCCGGAGCACCCGGTGCGTCGTGCGACGCTCCGGCCTCTGCTGCTCGGGAGTCGGACTGCGGCACGGCCTCGGCGGCGTCGACGACCCCGACGGGGCCCGTCAGCACGCCGGCGGCACGACCTTCACCGTCGACGACGATCGGGCCGGTCGGGGTCTGCTCGACCCGGAGCGCGCGTCGACCGCGGCCCGCGCCGATGAAGGTGGCGACGAAGTCGTCGGCCGGTGCGGCGAGGATCTCGGCGGGCGTCCCCTGCTGGGCGATCTCGCCGCCCTTCTTGAGGATGACGACCTGGTCGCCGAGCTTGAACGCCTCGTCGATGTCGTGCGTCACGAAGACGACGGTCTTGCCGAGTTCGCGCTGCAGGCGGATGAGCTCGTCCTGCAGGTCGTTGCGCACCAGGGGGTCGACGGCACCGAACGGCTCGTCCATGAGGAGGATGTTCGGGTCGACGGCGAGCCCGCGGGCGACACCGACGCGCTGCTGCTGGCCGCCGGAGAGCTGGGACGGGTAGCGGTCGGCGAACGCGCGGTCGAGCCCGACGGTGTCCATCAGTTCGAGGGCGCGCTTGCGCGCGTCGGCCTTGGAGACGCCGGTCAGCAGCGGGACCGTCGCGATGTTGTCGACGACCTTGCGGTGCGGCAGGAGTCCGGAGTTCTGCATGACGTAGCCGATGTGACGACGGAGCTCGACCGGGTTGATCCCGGCGACGTCCGATCCGTCGATCTCGACCGTCCCCGAGGTGGGGTCGACCATGCGGTTGATCATGCGGAGCAGCGTGGTCTTGCCACAGCCGCTGGATCCGACGAAGACGGTGGTGGTGCGGGACGGGATGACCAGATCGAAGTGCTCGACCGCAGTCGTGCCGTCCGGGTAGGTCTTGCGCACCGAGCGGAACTCGATCATGGGGTGCCCTTCTGTTCGGAGGTAGCCCGACTTCGGATGAGAGTACCCGGGAGGACCGACATCGGTTCGTTGTGACGATGCATGACCCATCCATTGGGGGCGGACGGCGGTGGAGGTGCGCCACGCACGACGCGACGGGGCGGGACGACGCCGCCCGCGCCTCCTGTTCGGAGACGCGGGCGGGATCGGATCGGTCGCGCGGCGTGGCGCGGTGGTCAGGACGCGGCGATCACCGATTCCAGGTGGGCGCGGTTCATCCGGCGGTACTCCTCGATCAGCTCCGTGTCGGGGTGCTCGCGGTCGCGGTGCGCCCGCGCCAGCACCGCGTGGCCGGACTCGGCGAGCACGACCCAGGCGCGTGCGATGTGCTCGTCGTCCGGCAGACCGAAGCGGTCGCGCATGATCTGACCGACGGTGGCACCGAGTGCGCCCATCCGATCCTCGGCGTCACCGGTGCCGGTGTCGGCGGGGTCGCCGAACCGGATGGCCCGGAAGCCCGGCTCCGTGCGGTACATCTCGGCGGTCACGTCGATGAGCGCGTCGTTGGCGTCCTGCCAGGTCTCCGCGGCGCTGGCGTCGAGCGCCTCCACGAAGCGGGACGCGAGCCGCTGGGTGCAGCGGATGGCCAGCGCCTCGACGACGGCGATGCGGTCCGGGAAGTACCGGTAGACGGTGCCGATGGACGCCCCCGCCCGCTCGGCGACCATGGCGGTCGTGAGCCGCTCGAACCCGATCTCGTCGATCACCGCGGCAGCGGCGTCGAGGAGGCCGGCGAGGCGCGCCGAACTGCGGGCTTGGACCGGCTCGTTCCTGAGCAGTGATGATCCCCCCGGCAGAGCGTTCGTTACCTCGGTGACGAGCACGTGTTCTCCTCTTGCGCTCCAGCGCGGTTCGTTGGTGTGACGGGGACAACTTTCGCAGAAGCCGCCTGGAACGTGGCTGCGACTCACCAGTTCCCGCTCGGCGCGTGGTTTCGCCAGCCGCACATGGGATGATGGCGCCATGCCCGACCCGACGCCCCACGAGCCGTCGTTGGCCGAGCCGCTCCTGCACCGCGCGGCCCGCATCGAGGACGCCGTCCAGGAGTTCCGCGAGCAGCGCGCACGTCGTCGCGGCCTCGTCCCCACGGTGGTCCCCTACACCGGCTACGGCGCACCCGGTTGGGTGCGCATCCTCTGCCGGGTCCTGCTGACGCGCCGCGGTCTCGCCTCCGACGTCTCGTACGCCGGCGTCCGCGGCTGGAAGAGCTTCACGAGCGTCGCCGTCGACCACGCCGAGGTCACCGTCACCGCCGGAGGCGTCTCCCACGTGGTCGAGACCGACCGCGGAGGCGTCGTCGACACCATCGTCCCGATCGACCTCGAGCCGGGCTGGCGCACCGTACGGCTGTCAGCTGGTGGCGGGCGTGACGTCGAGGCGGACGTCTTCGTCGTGCACCCGGACACCCGCTTCGGGCTGCTGTCCGACATCGACGACACCGTGATGGTGACCTCGCTCCCCCGCCCGATGCTGGCGGCCTGGAACTCGTTCGTCCTGACCGAGCACGCCCGTCGCCCCGTGCCCGGCATGTCCGTGCTGTACGAACGGATCCTCGCGCAGCACCCCGGTTCGCCCACCGTGTACCTGTCGACCGGCGCGTGGAACGTCGCCCCGACGCTGCAGCGCTTCCTGTCGCGCAACATGTACCCGTCCGGCACCCTGCTGCTCACCGACTGGGGGCCCACGCACGACCGGTTCTTCCGCAGCGGGCAGCTGCACAAGCAGGAGAACCTCCGGCGGCTCGCGAAGGACTTCCCGGACATCCGCTGGCTGCTCGTCGGCGACGACGGCCAGCACGACGAGACCCTCTACGGCGACTTCTCGCGTGAACACCCGGACAACGTCGCGGGAGTCGCCATCCGGCAGCTGTCCACGAGCGAGGCCGTCCTGGCCGGTGGCCGCTCGCGGGCGCAGGAGCGCTCGCGTGACTCCTCGGCCCCCTGGGTCTACGCCCCGGACGGTGCCGGGCTGTGGAGCGAGCTCGCGCGGGTCGGCATCATCGAGTCCGACGCCTCCGACCCGGCCTGAGCGACCCCTCATCCCGGGCACGGTCCGGGACAGGCTCCACCGAGCGCGACGCCCGGGCCGCGGGTGTTCGATCGGTCCATGAGCACCGAGCCGGCCGCACCGCCCACAGCCGCACCGCACACACCGCCGAACCGCATCGAGGACCACGCCCTGATCGGCGACACCGGCACGGCGGCCCTGGTCGGCCGTGACGGGACGATCGACTGGGCGTGCCTGCCGCGCTTCGACAACTCGTCCACCTTCGCCTCGCTGCTCGGCACCGAGGACCACGGACACTGGAGCCTGCGGCCCGTCGACGGCGACGCGACCGCCGAGCGGAAGTACGACGGCGACACCCTGGTGCTCTCGACCGTCTGGACGACCCGTGACGGCGTGGTCGAGGTCACCGAGTTCATGCCCGTCGGAGCCCACCGCCCCTCGATCGTGCGGCGGGTGCGTGGGCTCCGCGGCACCGTCGAGCTCCGGCAGACGCTCCGGATCCGGTTCGACTACGCGCGCGCACTGCCGTGGATCCGGCAGATCGGGGACGACGACGAACCGGCGCTGCTCGCGACAGCCGGTCCGGGATCGGTGATCGTCCGGGGCCCGCAGTTCCGCGCCGACGACCATCGACACACCGCCGTCACGACGATCCACGACGGCGACGTGCTCGACACGGTGCTCACCTGGTACCCGTCGCACCGCGAGCCGCCGGAGCCGCTCGACGTCGACGCGGCCCTCGCCCACACGGTGCAGTGGTGGACGGCGTGGACCGCCCCAGCGCAGACCAGCGGCCGGTACGCCGACGCCGCACGACGGTCGCTGGTGTTCCTCCGCGCGATGACCCACGGCGAGACCGGTGGCGTCGTCGCCGCCGCGACCACGGGCCTGCCCGAGGACCCCGGCGGCGAACGCAACTGGGACTACCGCTACGTCTGGCTCCGCGACGCCTCCCTCGCGCTCGCCTCGCTCATCGCCCACGGCTACCGGGACGAGGCCACGCACTGGCGCGGCTGGCTGCTCCGTGCGATCGCCGGCGACCCCGCGGACGTGCAGATCATGTACGGCATCGCCGGGGAACGTGAGCTGCCCGAACGGGAGCTGCCCGAGCTCCCGGGCTACCTCGGGTCCACCCCGGTGCGGATCGGCAACGGTGCCTCCACCCAGTACCAGGGCGACGTCTTCGGCGAGGTGCTCGCGGCACTGCACGACGCGCGCGAGCTCGGGGTCGAGGAGAACGCCGACTCCTGGGCGCTGCAGCGTGCCCTGCTCGGCTACGTCGAGGAGCACTGGCAGGAGCCGGACAACGGCATCTGGGAGATGCGCGGTCCACGGCGCAGCTTCACGCACTCCCGGGTGATGATCTGGGCGGCCTTCGACCGCGGGGTCGCCGCCGTCGAGGAGTTCGGCCTCGAGGGGCCGGTCGAGCGCTGGCGCACACTCCGCGACACCGTCCGCGCCGAGATCGAGGAACACGGCTGGAACGCCGGCCGGGGATCCTTCCGCCAGCACTACGACACCGACGAGGTCGACGCGAGCCTGCTCGTCCTGCCACAGGTCGGGTTCTGCCGTGCGGACGACCCCCGGATGACGGGAACGGTGCGCGCGATCGAGGAGGACCTCCGGGT
Organism: Curtobacterium flaccumfaciens; assembly: GCF_018598405.1. Classification (NCBI taxonomy): domain Bacteria; kingdom Bacillati; phylum Actinomycetota; class Actinomycetes; order Micrococcales; family Microbacteriaceae; genus Curtobacterium; species Curtobacterium flaccumfaciens. Next base: position 24,550 of record NZ_JAHEWS010000017.1, read on the forward strand.
CGGGGACGACGGCCTCGTGCTCCGCTACCGCACCACCGCGGGCTTCGACGGACTCTCCGGTGCCGAGCACCCGTTCCTCGCGTGCTCGTTCTGGCTGGTGGAGCAGTACGCCGCCTCGGGCCGCGTCGCCGACGCCGAGCATCTGATGGACGTGCTCGTCGGGTACGCGAACGACGTCGGCATGCTGTCCGAGGAGATCGACGTCGCCACCGGCCACCACATCGGCAACACCCCGCAGGTGCTGTCGCACCTGACGCTCGTGTCCGCGGCCGACGCGATCGAGCGCGCACACGGTCGGCGGATCGGGCACCGCACACGGCTGCCCCTGCACGACGGCGGCACCAGGTCGTGGACCGGTGAGGGCGGCCGCGCCGGCTCCCCCGCCTGACGCCTGGCTCCACCCCGTGCAGACGCCGTCGTCTTCGCGAGACACCTCGAAGCCGTCGAGACCTCGCCGGATCTGGCGGCGTCGCAACGACACGACGGCGTCGCGCGATGCCCTGTAGCCGACGCCCTGACGGACGGGAGGCCCGGTGCCAGCTGGCACCGGGCCTCCCGTCCGTCAGGGCGTCGCGTTCACGACGTCAGGGGCGCGTCCGTCAGGACGACGACTCCCAGTCCGCCGGGCCGCGCGAGCCGGCGCGGTACTCCTCGAGCGGGACCTCGTCGGCCTTCCACGCGGCGACGACCGGCTCCACGATCTCCCAGCAGCGCTCGGCCACGTCGCCGCGGATCGAGAGCAGCGGGTCGTCGTGGAAGATGCCGTTCAGGACCTCGCCGTACGGGGTGAGCTCACCGTCGCTGAACGAGGACGACAGGGTGACCTGCCCCATCTCGAACGGGTTGCCGCCGCCGTTGGCCGACACCGACAGCTCGATCTCGTCCGGGTTCAGGACGATGCGCAGCGTGTCGGTCTTCGGGCGACCGGTCAGACCGGAGGGCAGGCGCGTGACCGGCTTGAAGGTGATCAGCACCTCCTTGCGGCTGGCGCCGAGGGCCTTGCCGGAGCGCAGGGTGAAGGGGACGCCGGCCCAGCGGGCGGTGTCGACCTCGACCGAGATCTCGGCGAGGGTCTCCGTCTGGCGCGACGGGTCGACGCCGTCCTCTTCCTGGTACGACGGCAGCTCCTTGCCGTCGATGGTGCCAGCGGTGTAGACCGCACGGCGCGAGGCGATCTTCGCGTCGTCGCCCTTGAGGCGGGTGGAACGCAGGACCCGGGCGAGCGACGAGCGGAACTCGACCGCGTCGATCGCGGCCGGGGCGTCCATCGTGACCAGGCCGAGGATCTGCAGCAGGTGCGACTGGATCATGTCGACCATCGCGCCGGCCTCGTCGTAGTACTGGGCGCGGTTCTCGAGACCGAGGGTCTCGTCGTAGAAGATGTCGACCTTCTCGATGTTCTCGGCGTTCCAGATCGGCTCGAACAGGCGGTTCGCGAAGCGCAGACCGATGATGTTGAGCACCGTGGTGCGGCCGAGGAAGTGGTCGGTGCGGTGCACGCGGTCCTCGGGGACGAGCTTGAGCACCGTCTCGTTGAGGGCCTGGGCGCTGGCGACGTCGGTGCCGAAGGGCTTCTCGAACGCCAACGTGGTGCCCTCGGGGAGCTCCACCTGCTGGAGCGCCTCGCAGATGTCGGAGGCGATCTGCGGCGGGAGCGCGAAGTACAGGATCGGCTCGGAGTCGGCCGCGGCCAGGAGCGCCTCGAGGTGCTTCGGGTCGGTCGGGTCGCCCTGGATGAACTGCGTCGACTCGATGGTCGCGTCGACCTCCGGCCCCTTGACGTCCTGCGACGCGAAGGACTGCGTGACGATGTCCTTCCACTTCTCGGGACTGCGCTCGCTGCGGCCCGTGCCGATCAGCTGCACGGGGACGGCACGGCCGCTCTGCAGGAACGTGCCGAGGCCCGGCAGGAGCAGGCGGGAGGCGAGGTCGCCCGTCGCGCCGAAGATGATGAGGGTGCGCTTGTCGGTCACCTGAGGTGACTCCTTTCGCTGTGGTGGGAGGTCCGCTCCAGTCAAGTCGCGGGCGGGCCCGTTTGTTCCGGATCCGAACCGGGAGATCGTTCCCCGGACGCACTTCGGGCGGCACCGTTGTGGTGCCGCCCGAAGTGTCAGGTGCGCTGCAGCGCCGGGTCAGTGCCCGAAGTTGCCGCGGTAGTACTCGTAGACCCAGCCGACCAGGGTGATCGCCACGAGGACGAGTCCGATCGGGACGATCCACAGGCCGGCGGCGACGCCGAGGAAGCAGACGCCGACCGCGGCGGCCAGCAGGATGGGCCACCACGACCACGGGCTGAAGTGCCCGAGCTCGGCGTCGCCGTCCTCGATGTTGGCGTCGGGGCGGTCCTCGGGGAGGACGCCGCCCTGGGACGACATCACCTTGCCGAGGTAGAAGGCGATGAACGCGGACATCAGGCCGGTCAGCCCGATGGCTACGGTGCCCACCCACTCGGGCTGGCCGTAGTAGATCAGCGCCCAGATGGTGTACGCGGCATCCGCCACGATGAAGAACCCGAAGAGGATCCAGAACAGGTTGGTGTTGGCGCGCATGGCCTTACTTCACCTCGCCCTTCGCGGCGTCGTAGGTCGGGGCATCGGGGGCGTCCTTCGCGGGACCGACACCGATCGGCACACCGGCCTCGGGGTGGTTCAGGTCGAAGGCCGGGGACTCCGAACGGATCCGCGGGATCGACGTGAAGTTGTGGCGCGGCGGCGGGCAGGAGGTCGCCCACTCGAGCGAGCGGCCGTAGCCCCACGGGTCGTTCACGGCGACCTTCGGTGCGTTCCGGGCGGTCACGTAGACGTTGAAGATGAACGGCAGGAACGAGATCGCGAGGATCATCGAGCCGATCGTCGACAGCTGGTTCATCCAGGTGAAGCCGTCGTTCGGCAGGTAGGTCGCGTAGCGACGCGGCATGCCGATGACGCCCAGCCAGTGCTGGATGAGGAACGTGGTGTGGAACCCGATGAACAGGAGCCAGAAGTGGATCTTGCCCAGACGCTCGTTGAGCATCTTGCCGGTCCACTTCGGCCACCAGAAGTAGAACCCGGAGAACATCGCGAACACGACGGTGCCGAAGACCACGTAGTGGAAGTGCGCGACGACGAAGTACGAGTCGGACACGTGGAAGTCGAGCGGCGGCGACGCCAGGATCACGCCGGTGAGACCACCGAAGGTGAACGTGATGAGGAAGCCGAGGGCCCAGAGGAGCGGCGTCTCGAACGTGACCGAACCGCGCCACATCGTGCCGACCCAGTTGAAGATCTTCACGCCGGTCGGGACCGCGATGAGCATCGTCATGAGCGAGAACCACGGGAGCAGGACGCCACCGGTGACGTACATGTGGTGTGCCCACACCGTGATCGACAGGGCCGCGATCGAGATCGTCGCGTACACGAGGGTCTTGTACCCGAAGATCGGCTTGCGGCTGAAGACCGGGAAGACCTCGGAGACGATGCCGAAGAACGGCAGCGCGATGATATAGACCTCGGGGTGCCCGAAGAACCAGAACAGGTGCTGCCAGAGCAGGGCCCCGCCGTTGGCCGGGTTGAAGATCTGCGCGTCGAACACGCGGTCGAGCCCGAGGCCGAAGAGCGCCGTCGCGAGGACCGGGAAGGCCATCAGGACGAGGAGCGCCGTCACGAGGGTGTTCCACGTGAAGATCGACATGCGGAACATGGTCAGACCCGGGGCACGCATCGTGATGATCGTGGTGATGAAGTTCACCGCACCGAGGATCGTCGAGAAGCCGGTCATGCCGAGGCCGAAGACCCAGAGTGTGCCGCCGAGCCCTGGTGTGAACGTCGTGTCACTCAGTGGCGCGTAGGCGAACCACCCGAACGAGGCCGCGCCCTGCGGGGTGAGGAAGCCGCCGACCGCGATGAGCGAGCCGAACAGGTAGAGCCAGAACGCGAAGCCGTTGAGTCGCGGGAAGGCGACGTCCGGCGCACCGATCTGGAGCGGCATGATCGCGTTCGCGAAGCCGGAGAACAGCGGCGTCGCGAACATCAGCAGCATGATCGTGCCGTGCATCGTGAACAGCTGGTTGTACTGCTCCTTCGTCGCGACCACGTGCAGGCCGGGTTCGAAGAGCTGGGCACGGATCACGAGCGCCATCACACCTGCGAGCAGGAAGAAGATGAACGACGCGATCAGGTACATGTACCCGATGGTCTTGTGGTCGGTGGAGGTGATCCACCGGACGACGATGTTGCCCTTCCGGCCCACCTTCGACGCCTGGAAGTCCGGCGACGAGGTCTGGGTCGGTTGGCCGACGAGTGACGTTGTCATCTGACGAGCCCCTACTTGTTCTCGCTGGACGCCTCGACCGGCGCCTTGTTGTTCGGTTCGTTGGTGTTGGTGTTGTACTCGTCACCGAGCAGGCCGACCTTGCCCTGGTCCTTCAGGGTGCCGAGGTACTTCTCGTACTCGGCCGGCGTGACGACCTTCACCTGGAAGAGCATCAGCGAGTGGTACTCACCGCAGAGCTCCGCACACTTGCCCTGGTACGTGCCGAGCTTCTCCGGGATGAAGTACTCCCAGTTGGTCTTGCCCGGGAGCATGTCCTTCTTGTAGAGGAAGTCGATGACCCAGAAGGAGTGGTCGACGTCACGCGAGGAGAGCTCGATCGCGACCTTCTTGCCCTGCGGCAGGTAGAGGGTCGGCAGCTGCGACTCGTCGATCGCCCCGTTGGCGTTCTCTTCTTCCTGGGCCTGGATGCCCTGGTAGTAGACGCTCTCTTCGGGGTTGTCCTTGTTGATGTAGTTGAAGTCCCACGCCCAGCGCTTGCCGTAGACGTGCACGGTGGCGTCGGGGTCGGCGAAGGGCTTCTCGATCGCGGCCTGGTCCTTCGCGGTGAAGGCGAAGAAGCCGAGCACGAGGATCAGCGGCACGATCGTGTAGAAGATCTCGAGCGGCATGTTGTACCGCATCTGCACGGGCAGGCCGGTCTGGCCCTTCCGGCGGCGGTAGACGATCGCTGCCCAGATGACGAGGCCCCAGACGATGAGACCGACGGCGAGGAGCACGACCCAGCTGGTGGTCCACAGGCCGACGATGCGGCTCGTGTGGTTCGTGACGTCCTTCGTCTCCTCCGTGCCGGGGAGCCATCCGTTCATCTGCTGCTGCGTGCAGCCAGCCAGTGCGATGACCAGACCGACGGCCACCGGGACGGCCGCCCAACGTATACGGCGATTCGAACGCACTGTTACCTCTCGCAAAAGACCTGAGCTTCGGGAGGTCAGCCCGTCGAGTCCGACGGCGAGCCACACGAAGGCGACTCAATGCTGGCTCCCAGCTTGATTGGAACACTCCTAGCTTACTCGCAGCCCGGTACCGCTCGCGCACACGCGACACGGTTCTGGCCTCGATCCGCACGAGAACGCGAGCGGGGAGCGACCGTTCGGTCGCTCCCCGCTCGCGTGTCGGATCGCTGGTGATCAGTGGAAGCTGTCGCCACAGGCGCAGCTGCCCTGCGCGTTCGGGTTGTCGATCGTGAAGCCCTGCTTCTGGATCGTGTCCTCGAAGTCGATCGTCGCACCGTCGAGGTACGGGACGCTCATCTTGTCGACGACGACCTCGACCCCGTCGAACTCGGCGGTGACGTCACCGTCGAGCATGCGCTCGTCGAAGTACAGCTGGTAGATCAGGCCTGAGCAGCCACCGGGCTGGACGGCGAGGCGCAGGCGCAGGTCGTCGCGGCCCTCCTGCTCGAGCAGGCTCGCCACCTTGCCGGCAGCGGCGTCGCTCAGGAGGACGCCGTGCGACGGGGTTCGGGTCGCCGGTGCTTCGGTGATGGTGTCGCTCATCGCGCGTCTCCCTCCGGGCGGTGCTGGTCACCGCGCCTGGCGTCGATTGTAAGCACCCTCAGCTGCGCGTCGCGAGCCTGGCGAGCAGGATCGTCTCGGACGCGATGGCACGGTGCAGGACACCGAGGTGCTGCGACTCGTTCGGGCTGTGCGCCCGGGTGTCCGGGTCCTCGACGCCGGTGACCAGGATCTGCGCCTCCGGGAACTCCGCGGCGAGGTCCGACACGAACGGGATCGACCCGCCGATGCCCTGCTCGACCGCCTCGGCGCCCCAGCCCTCACGCATCGCCGTGCGGGCCTCCTGGACGGCCCAGCCCGCGGTGTCGACGAGGAAGCCGTCGCCGCTGTCCGGCTCGGTGATCTCCATCCGCGCTCCGAACGGGACGTGCTCGCGCAGGTGTCGTTCGACGGCCGCGGAGGCCTCGCGCGCGTCCTGTCCGGGGGCGACGCGGACGGACACGCGTGCGGAGACCGTGGGCAGCAAGGTGTTGGACGCGTTCGCGACACTCGGCACGTCCATGCCCGTCACCGTGATCGACGGCTGGAACCACATGCGCGACAGGACGGCGCCGGTACCGATCGGGCGCACTCCGGGGACCAGGGCGGCATCGGCGGCGAGCTCCTCGTCCGTGCGCGAGGGGACGTCGGCCTCGTACGAGGTCAGCCCGTCGACCGCGACCGACCCGTCGGCGTCGTGCAGCGAGGCGAGCAGCTTGACCATCGGGATCATCGCGTCCGGGGCCGCTCCCCCGAACATCCCGCTGTGACTGGCGTGCTCGAGCGTGGTCAGCGTGAGCTTGAAGGTGACGTTGCCGCGGAGCGAGACCGTGATCGACGGCACCTCGGTCGACCAGTTGTCGCTGTCCGCCACGACGATGACGTCGGCGGCGAGGTGCTCCTTCTGCTCGCGCAGGAACGTGCGGAACGAGCGGGAGCCGAACTCCTCCTCGCCCTCGACGAAGAGCACGATCCCGAGGTCGAGGTCGTCACCGAACTGGGCGTGCACGGCACGGAGCGACGCGATGTGCGTCATCACACCGGCCTTGTCGTCCGAGGCGCCGCGACCGTACAGGCGGTCACCGCGCAGCGTCGGCTCGAACGGCGGCGTCTCCCACAGGGCCTCGTCGCCCTGCGGCTGCACGTCGTGGTGCGCGTAGAGCATCACGGTCGGCTTCCCGTTCCGAGCCGGACGGACCGCGAGGACGGCCGGCTGACCGAGCTCGGACTCGGCGTCCGCCTCGGCGACGTCCGCGGTCGCCCCGGACACCGCCGAGCGCACGATGCGCACGTCGTCCGCCCCGAAGACCCCCGTGGACCGTGCGAGGTCGGCGACCGCCTCGGCACTCGCGCGCACGTTCGCCGGGTCGAAGGCCGACCAGGACACCGACGGCAGGCGCACCAGCGCGGACAGGTCGGCGATCGTCGTGGGCAGCGCCCCCTGCACGTGTTCGCGCAGGGCGTCGAGGAGCGCGGGGTCGGTCGCGGGGCTGTGCTGTTCGGTGTCGGTCATGCCCGGTAATCTAGAGGAGATCCCGCACGCACACCGCCGTTAGGAACGCACCGTGGCGAAGGCAGCCCCCAAGACCAACACGACCGTGAACCCGACCGAGGCCGAGCTCCTCGAGCAGGGCAAGGGCCGCCCCACGCCGTCCCGCCGCGAGCGAGAGGCAGCGAACCGCCGCCCCCTCGTCGGCAACACGCCGGTCGACAAGAAGGCCGCCCGCGCCCGTCTCAACTCGGAGCGCGAGCGCGCCCGGGTCGGCATGGCCAACGGCGAAGAGCGCTACCTGCCCGCGAAGGACCGCGGTGAGCAGCGACGCTTCGTCCGCGACTGGATCGACGCCCGCTGGAACGTCGGCGAGGTCATGATGCCCGTGCTCGTGCTGTTCCTGATCGTCGGGTTCGCGGCCGCGCAGACCGTCGTGGCGTCCTACTCGCTCCTGCTGGTGTGGGCGTTCGTGGCGCTGTTCATCATCGACTGCGTGGTGCTCTGGCTGTCGCTCCGCCGCAAGCTCACCACCAAGTTCGGCGAGTTCCAGCGCGGCACGTTCCTCTACATCCTCACGCGGGCGTGGCAGCTGCGCTTCCTGCGGCTGCCGAAGCCCCAGGTCCGGCGCGGGCAGTACCCCACGCCCTAGGCACACGCACACGACGAAGCGCCGCCCGGCCTGCCGGGCGGCGCTTCGTCGTTCCCACTCACCACTCCCCCGCTCGTGCTTCGTGAGCAGGAATGGTCGGGTGGGCGCGGCGCACCCGACCACCGCTGCTCACGAAGCGGCCGTGGGCGCGCCCCCACGACGGACGGGAGGCCCGTGGCGGTGTCGCCACGGGCCTCCCGTCCGTCGTGTGGTCGCGTCTACCGCGCAGCGCGACGCAGCCGACGACGCCGCAGGCGGTTGATGCGGGCAGCCCAGGTCGGTCCCTCGTAGAGGAAGGCGGTGTAGCCCTGCACGAGCGTGGCTCCGGCCTCGATGCGGTCCTGCACGTCCTGCTCCGTGGTCACCCCGCCGACGGCGATGACGCAGAAGTCCGCCGGCACGACGGAGCGGACGCGGCGCAGCACCTCGAGCGAGCGGGCGGCGACGGGCGCACCGGAGAGGCCCCCGGCACCCATCGCCTCGACGTCGGACGGGTCGGTGGTCAGGCCCTCGCGGGAGATCGTCGTGTTGTTCGCGATCACGCCGGACAGCCCGAGCTCGACCGCGAGGCCCGCGATCGCGTCGATCTGCTCGTCGGTCAGGTCCGGCGCGATCTTGACGAGCACCGGCGTTCGTCCGGCGGCATCGCGGACGGCGGACAGCAGCGGCCGGAGCTGGTCGAGTTCCTGCAGTCCGCGCAGCCCGGGCGTGTTCGGCGAGCTGACGTTGACCGCCAGGTAGTCGGCGAACGTCGCGAGGCGTCGGGTGGACTCGAGGTAGTCGTCGATGGCGTCCTCGACCGCGACGACCCGGCTCTTGCCGATGTTCACGCCGATGACGGGTCGACCCGGGTTGCGGCGGGCACGCTCGAGACGCCGCGCGGCCGCTGCGGCGCCGTGGTTGTTGAAGCCCATCCGGTTGATCAGGGCGCGGTCACCGATCAGTCGGAACAGGCGCGGACGCTCGTTGCCGGGCTGCGGCTTGGCGGTGATGGTGCCGACCTCGACGTGGCCGAAACCGAGCAGGCCGAGACCGGCGATGCCGCGGGCGTCCTTGTCGAACCCGGCCGCGAGGCCGAAACGCGACGGGAAGTGGATGCCCATCGTGGTGACGCCGTCGGCCGCCGGGGGACGGCAGTAGCGCTCGACGACGCCGCTCAGGAACGGCACGCGCGGCAGCCCCGCGATGACGGCGAACGCCAGGTGGTGGGCGCGCTCCGGGTCCATGTTCGCGAACACGGAGCGGAACACGACGCGGTAGCCGCCACGCACGATGCGTTCGGCGATGCCGCTCACGCGCGGGTGCCGGACGGTGCGGACGACCCGGCGGCCGTGTCGGCCGCCCCGTGGTGGTCGCGACGGAGCTGGCCGATGGCGTCTTCGAAGTCCTCGAGCGAGTCGAACGCCTGGTAGACGCTCGCGAACCGCAGGTAGGCGACCTCGTCGAGCTCGCGCAGCGGCGCGAGGATCGCGAGGCCGATGTCGTTCGCGTCGATCTGGCTGGAGCCCGAGGACCGCACCGTCTCCTCGACGCGCTGCGCGAGCACGGCCAGGTCGCCGTCGGTGACCGGGCGTCCCTGGCACGCCTTGCGCACGCCGGAGACGATCTTGTCGCGGCTGAACGGCTCGGTGACGCCGTTGCGCTTCACGACGTTGAGCGATGCGGTCTCGGTCGTCGAGAACCGCCGACCGCAGTTGGGGCACTGGCGACGGCGACGGATGGAGGTTCCGTCGTCGCTCGTCCGTGAGTCGACGACGCGGGAGTCCGGATGGCGGCAGAAGGGGCAGAACATGTCGTTCCCCAGGCTATCGGTTCGTCCGCTCCGTCACGGCGGCCCCGTGCGCGGGGAGCTGCTCCTCGGTGGACAGCGCGACGATGTGCGGCGCGACCTCGGCCAGCGCCTCGGGCGTGTACCGGACGATCTGCTGGGGCCGCAGGAACGTCGATGCGGACAGCCCGGACCCGAAGCGGGCCTGGCCGCCGGTCGGCAGCACGTGGTTCGACCCGGCCAGGTAGTCCCCCAGGCTCACCGGTGTGTGCGGACCGACGAACACCGCACCGGCGGCGTCGATCTCGGACAGCACGGCGTCGTCGTCGACCGTCTGGATCTCGAGGTGCTCCGGCCCGTACGCGTTGCTCACGGTCGCCGCGTCGGTCAGCGAGTCCACCAGGACGATCGCGGACTGCGGGCCGTCCAGGGCGGTCTGGAGGCGCGTGGCCGTCCCGAGCACAGCGGTGCGTTCCGGGATGGCGGCTTCCACCGCGTCGGCGAACGCCGCGGACGTCGTCACCAGGACGCTGCCGGCCTGCTCGTCGTGCTCGGCCTGGCTGATGAGGTCGGCGGCCACGAACCCGGCGTCGGCGGTGTCGTCCGCGATCACGAGGATCTCGGTCGCCCCGGCTTCGGAGTCGATGCCCACCACACCGCGCACCAGGCGCTTGGCTGCGGCGACGTAGTTGTTGCCCGGCCCGGTGACCAGGTCGACCGGCTCGAGGTCGATCTCGGCGACGCCGTACGCCAGCGCGCCGACGGCTCCGGCGCCGCCCATCGCGTAGACCTCGTCGACGCCGAGCAGCCCCGCCGCGGCGAGGATCGTCGGGTGCACCGCACCGCCGTGGTCGCGCTGCGGCGGCGACACGAGGGCGATCGAGGCAACGCCCGCGACCTGGGCCGCAACGACGTTCATCACGACGCTGGACGGGTAGACGGCCTTGCCACCGGGCACGTAGAGCCCGACGCGGCGCATCGGCTGCCAGCGCTGGTGGACCTCGGCGCCGTCGGCAAGGGTCGTCACGGCGGCGGCGGGGATCTGCGCGGCACTCGCGGCCCGGACGCGGCGGATGGCCTCGTCCAGTGCTTCGCGGAGCTCGGGGGTGAGTCCGGCCACTGCTGCGGCGATCTCGGCGGCGGGCACCCGGACGTGCGCGGGAGCCCCGCCGTCGAAGCGCTCGGCCTGGTCGTGCAGCGCCGCGGCGCCACGGTGTCGGACGTCCTCGACGAGCTCGCGCGCGGCGTCGACCGCGTGCGACACGTCACCCGCGGCACGGGGCATGAGTCGGAGGAGTTCGGCACGGGCGGGGAGGCCGCCGCGGAGGTCGATTCGCTGCATCATCGGGGACGATCTTACCGAGGCCTCGTGGTCGCCGGCGGCTCTCCCCTCCGGCCGTGGTCCGTCGCTACACCAGGCAGCGCGGTCCGAGCAGGCTCTTCAGTTCGCCGAACAGGTCGGGCGTGAGGTTGACCGGGAAGGGCAGTTCGAAGGTGCGCGCGACGTCGTCCTTGAGCAGCTTCAGCCGGACCTCGGTGTCGCCCTGGTGGCGGCCGAGCACGGCGGCGAGTTCCGTCACCGTGGTCGTCGTGGCCTGGCGTTCGGGCAGGGACAGGGTGAGCGGGCCGGAGCCCATCGCGTCGCCGACGTTCGGCTGGAACATGCTCACCGCGTGCAGGGCCTTGCCGTCGTCGCGGACGTTGACGCGACCGCGCAGGACGACGATCGAGTCGGGGACCAGGGACGGGCCGAACTCCTGGTACGTCTTGCCCAGGAACATCACGCCGATCTGGCCGCCGAAGTCCTCGATGTCGACGATGCCGTACGGGTTGCCGCTCGTCTTCGCCACCCGGTGCTGCACGCTCGTCAGCAGGCCGGCGACGGTGACCGTCTCGCCCTCGATCGAGTCGTCGGCGGTCAGCAGGTCGGCGATGGTGATCGACTGGTGCTTCGCGAGTTCGATCTCGAGCCCGGCGAGCGGGTGGTCGGACACGTAGAGGCCGAGCATGTCCCGCTCGAACGCCAGTTTGTCGCGCTTGGACCACTCCGGGCGGTCCGGCACCTGGGACACCGCGGCGCTCGGGGCGTCTTCCGCGGCCTCGGCGAAGAGCGAGTCGAAGTCGAAGCCGACATTGCCGTGGGCCTCGTCGCGCTTGACCTTGACCGCGCCCTCGACGGCGCCCTCGTGGATCTCCACCAGGGCGCGTCGGGTGTCCCCGAACTCGTCGAAGGCACCCGCCTTGATGAGCGACTCGACCGTGCGCTTGTTCGCAGAGGAGATCGGGATCTTGCGCAGGAAGTCGTGGAAGGACTCGAAGGCGCCCTTCTCGGTCCGGGCCTTCACGATGTCGTCGACGACGTTGAACCCGACATTGCGGATCGCGCCCATGCCGAAGCGGATGTCGTCACCGACGGCGGCGAAGAAGCCGATCGACTCGTTGACGTCCGGCGGCATGACCTTGATGCCCATCCGGCGGCACTCGTTGAGGTACAGGGCGAGCTTGTCCCGGGCGTCGCCAACCGAGGTCAGCAGGGCGGCCATGTACTCGGCCGGGTAGTGGGCCTTGAGGTACGCGGTCCAGAAGGACACCACGCCGTACGCCGCGGAGTGCGCCTTGTTGAACGCGTAGTCGGAGAACGGCAGCAGGATGTCCCACAGCGTCTTGATCGCCGCGTCGGAGTACCCGTTGTCCTTCATGCCCTGCTGGAAGCCCGCGTACTGCTTGTCGAGCTCGGACTTCTTCTTCTTGCCCATCGCGCGGCGGAGGATGTCCGCCTGGCCGAGGGAGAACCCGGCGACCTTCTGCGCGATGGCCATGACCTGCTCCTGGTAGATGATCAGGCCGTAGGTCGTGCCGATGATGTCCTTCAGGGGCTCTTCGAGCTCCGGGTGGATCGGCGTGATCGGCTGCTCGCCGTTCTTGCGCAGCGCGTAGTTGGTGTGCGAGTTCGCACCCATGGGGCCCGGACGGTACAGGGCGATGAGCGCGGAGATGTCCTCGAAGTTGTCGGGCTTCATCAGGCGCAGGAGCCCACGCATCGGCCCGCCGTCGAGCTGGAACACGCCGAGCGTGTCGCCGCGCTGCAGGAGCGCGTACGCCTCGGGGTCCTCGAGCCCCATGGTCTCGAGGTCGAGGTCGATCCCCCGGTTCGTCTTGATGTTCTCGAGGGCGTCACTGATGATCGTGAGGTTCCGGAGCCCCAGGAAGTCCATCTTGATCAGGCCGAGCGACTCCGCTGCCGGGTAGTCGAACTGCGTGACGATCTGGCCGTCCTGCTCCCGCTTCATGATCGGGATGATGTCGATGAGCGGGTCGCTCGACATGATGACGCCGGCCGCGTGCACGCCCCACTGGCGCTTCAGCCCCTCGAGCCCGAGCGCGGTGTCGAAGACGGTCTTCGCCTCGGGGTCCGTCTCGACCACGGTGCGGACGTCGACCGCTTCCTTGTAGCGCGGGTGGTCCTTGTCGAAGATCCCGGTGAGCGGGATGTCCTTGCCCATCACGGGCGGCGGCATCGCCTTGGTGAGCTTCTCGCCCATGCCGAACGGGAACCCGAGGACACGCGAGGAGTCCTTGAGCGCCTGCTTCGCCTTGATCGTGCCGTACGTGACGATCTGCGCGACGCGCTCCGAGCCGTACTTCTCGGTGACGTACTTGATCGCCTCACCGCGGCGCCGGTCGTCGAAGTCGACGTCGAAGTCGGGCATCGAGACGCGGTCCGGGTTGAGGAACCGCTCGAAGATCAGGCCGTGCCGGATCGGGTCGAGGTCGGTGATGCGCATCGCGTACGCCACCATCGAGCCGGCACCGGAGCCACGCCCCGGACCGACGCGGATGCCGTTGTTCTTCGACCAGTTGATGAAGTCCGCGACCACGAGGAAGTAGCCGGGGAAGCCCATCTGGTTGATGATGCCGACCTCGTAGTCGGCACGGTCCTGGACCTCTTTCGAGACGCCGCCCGGGTACCGGTACTCCAGCCCCTTCGCGACCTCTTTCTCGAACCAGGAGTGCTCGGTCTCGCCCTCGGGCACCGGGAACTTCGGCATGTAGTTCGCCGAGGTGTCGAACTCGACGTTGCAGCGTTCCGCGATGAGCAGCGTGTTGTCGCAGGCCTCGAGGTTGTCGCGGAAGACGTGCCGCATCTGCGCCGGGGTCTTCAGGTAGAACTCGTCGGCGTCGAACTTGAAGCGGTTCGGGTCGTTCAGGGTCGAGCCGGACTGCACGCAGAGCAGGGCCGCATGCGACTTGGCGTCGTGGGCGTGTGTGTAGTGCAGGTCGTTCGTGCCGACGAGCGGGATGTCGAGGTCCTTCGCCAGACGGATCAGGTCGCTCATGATCCGGCGTTCGATCTCGAGGCCGTGGTCCATGACCTCGGCGAAGTAGTTCTCCTTGCCGAAGATGTCGCGGTAGTCCGCCGCGGCCTGGACGGCTTCGTCGTACTGGCCGAGGCGCAGGCGCGTCTGGATCTCCCCCGAGGGGCAGCCCGTCGTAGCGATGATGCCCTCGTGGTACTCCTGCAGGAGCTCGATGTCCATGCGGGGCTTGAAGTAGTAGCCCTCGAGCGACGCCTTCGACGACAGCCGGAACAGGTTGTGCATGCCCGTCGTGTTCTCGGCGAACATCGTCATGTGCGTGTACGAGCCAGCACCGGACACGTCATCGCCGCCGCCGTCGCCCCAGCGGACGCGGGTCTTGTCCGAGCGGTGTGTGCGGGGCGTGATGTACGCCTCGGTCCCGATGATCGGTTTGACGCCGCCGGCCTTCGCGGCCTTCCAGAACTCGAACGCGCCGAACATGTTGCCGTGGTCGGTCACCGCCACGGCGGGCATGCCCTGCGCGGCGGTCTCCGCCACGAGGTCGGAGAGCCTGGCGGCACCGTCGAGCATCGAGTACTCGCTGTGCACGTGCAGGTGGACGAAGGAGTCGGAATCCGACACGGAACCTCCGGTTCGTACGGTCTGCTTCGGGGTGGGAACAGCCTAACCGCGGCCGCCCACATTCCCGCGCGCGTCGGGGCGGACGTCAGGCGCGGGGCGGGGCCGCACCGCGCCTCCAGGCCGGCAGCGGGTCGCGACACGCGCGCGGCGCGCCGCCGAGAGGGCAGGACACGCCGCACACGAGCCGCGGCGGGTGCGGAAAGCGTCGCCTGGCGGCGCCGCAGCCGACAGTTCGTGCCCCCTCGGCGCAAGCGCCCGGGCGTGCCGGACGCCAGGCGCGGGGCGGGGCCACACCGCGCCTCCAGGCCGGCAGCGGGTCGCGGCGCCGAGAGGGCAGGACACGCCGCATACGAGCCGCGGCGGGTGCAGAAAGTGTCACCTGGCGGCGCCGCACCTGACAGTTCGTGCCCACTCGGCGCAAGCGCCCGGGCGCGTCAGACGGACGCGCTCCGGATCTGCTCGAGTGCGGCCTGCAGGTCGGCGGGGTACTGCGCCTCGAACGACACCCGCTCCCCCGTCCGCGGGTGGGCGAAGCCCAGCCGGACGGCGTCGAGCCACTGGCGTGTCAGCCCGAGTTCGGCCGCGAGCACCGGGTCGGCGCCGTACATCGTGTCCCCGACGAGCGGGTGGCGTGTCGCCGCCATGTGCACCCGGATCTGGTGGGTGCGCCCGGTCTCCAGGTGCACCTCGAGCAGGGTCGCGGAGCGGAAGGCCTCGAGCGTCGCGTAATGGGTGACGCTCGGCTTGCCCTCCGAGGTGACCGCGAACTTCCAGTCGCTCGACGGGTGTCGACCGATGGGTGCGTCGATGGTCCCGGAGGTCGGGTCCGGGTGGCCCTGCGCGAGTGCGTGGTAGACCTTCTCGACCGTGCGCTCCTTGAACGCCCGCTTGAGGTGCGTGTACGCCAACTCGGTCTTCGCGACGACCATCAGGCCGGACGTGCCGACGTCGAGGCGGTGCACGATCCCGGCGCGTTCAGCGGCGCCGGAGGTCGCGATGGTGAAGCCGGCGGCGGCGAGGCCCCCGGGCACGGTCGGGCCGTCCCACCCCGGCGAGGGGTGCGCAGCGACTCCGACGGGCTTGTCCACCACGACGATGTCCTCGTCGTCGTGGACGATCGTCATGCCGGGAACGGACGCCGGCACGATGCGCGGCGGCTCCTTGGGCGTCCACTCGACCTCGAGCCAGGAATCGGCGTGCAGCCGGTCGGACTTCTCGACGGGCACACCGTCGACGCGGACGCCACCGGCCGCGACGACGTCGGCCGCGAACGACCGGCTGAACCCGAGGAGCTTCGCGATGGCGGCGTCGACGCGCTCACCGGCGAGCCCGTCGGGCACGGGAAGAGAACGCGATTCGCTCACGTGGCGTCGTGGCCCAGCGTGTCGCGACGGTCGCGGTCGTCCAGCCTGGAGGCGCGAGTCGGCTCGTCGAGAGCCGCATCGGTCGACGAGAACGCGGCCCCACCGTCGAGCGGCTCCGCCGCGTCGAGCTGCGCCCGGCGCTTGGCCGAGAGCGTGCGGGTGCCGTCGAGGTTCACGCCGAGGATCACCAGCAGCACGAAGACCACCATGCTGATGCAGATGAAGGAGTCGGCGACGTTGTAGATCGCCGGCATCATCCACGGCGTCGAGATGAAGTCCACGACGTGGCCACGGCCGAAGCCCGGCTCACGGAAGAGCCGGTCGAGCAGGTTGCCGAGCGCGCCGCCGAGCAGCATGCCGAGCACGATCGCCCACCACATCGAGCGGATGCGACGCGAGTACACGATGATCGCGACGACGACCGCAGCCGAGATGACCGAGAACACCCAGGTCATGTTCACCGCGAACGAGAATGCGGCCCCCGGGTTCCGGACGTACAGGAACTGCAACGCCCCACCGAGGACCGGGACGGGGGTGCCGTACGGCAGGTTCGCGACGACCAGCGTCTTGGCGACCTGGTCGAACGCCACCACCACGACAGCGGCGAAGGCCAGTGCCGCGATCGCGCGGACACTGACCTTCGCTCGTGATGCTGGTCGCGACAACGTCAGTTGCCGAAGCCCTGCGCCGAAGCCGGCGCCGGGGTGAGACCGGACTGCTCGCCCGAGGAGTCGAGCTCGGAGAGCTGCCCCTGGATGTAGCTCTTGAGCTGCGCACGGTAGTCGCGCTCGAAGGTCCGGAGCTCGTCGATCTTGCCCTCGAGCTGGCGCTGCTCCTGCTCGAGCACCGCGACACGCTGACGGTTCGTGTTCTCGGTGTCGGCGATGATCTGGCGCTGCTTCGCCTCGGCCTCGGAGACCAGGCGAGCCGCCTGGGCGGTGCCCTCGGCGATGAGCGCGTCGCGCTTCTCGATGCCCTCGCGGACGTGCTCCTCGTGGAGACGACGCGCCAGGGTCAGGAGGTTCGTGGTGCCCTCGGTGTCCTCGTCGGCGGGGACCGTCGTGGCCGGTGCCGCGGCGGCGACCGGAGCGGGCTCCGGTGCTGCCTCGACCGGGGCCGGCGTGGGCTCCGGCTCGGCCGCCGGAGCGGGCTGCTCGGCCTGCGCCGACTGCGGGGCCGACTCGGCCGCCTGCAGGCGCTGGCGGAGCTCGTCGTTCTCCGCGGTCAGGCGACGGAGCTCGACCACGACCTCGTCGAGGAAGTCGTCGACCTCGTCCTGGTCGTAGCCCTCGCGGAACTTCGTCGGCTGGAACCGCTTGTTGACTACGTCTTCCGGCGTCAAAGCCATTGCCGTCACCTCAATAGAACTGCTGAACGTGTGGAACCGCGTGCGGTCCGACCGAATCTACCAGTCGAGCCGTGCGGTGCGGATGCGCCGCCGGAGCGAGCATCGATCCCGACCACCGTACACCGACGATGGGGCGGAACCGTGACCACGCCCCTGGCGTGGCGCGTCGCGGATGGCCGCGACTAGATGATGGTCCGGACGATCGACATCGCGATGATGACCACGAGCATCACGATCGTCCAGCCGAAGTCGAGCGCCACCGGGCCCAGACGGAGCGGCGGGAGGACCCGTCGGACCGCGCGGATGGGCGGATCGGTGACCGTGTAGACGAACTCGGACACCACGAGCATCCCCCCGCGCGGTCGCCAGGACCGGTTGAAGCTCTGCACGAGGTCGAGGGCGAACCGCCCCCACATCGTGAAGAAGTAGAGCAGGAGGAGGAAGTACAGGATCGTGAAGATCGCGGACACGATGGGGCTCGCTCGTCTCGGGCGAAGGCCGTGCTGCGACGGCCCTCACGGGCGGGTGGGCCGGTACGGCTCAGGACTGGGCGAAGAAGTTCGCCTCGATGTCGGACTCTACCTCAGCGGGCTCACCACTCACTGCGACGTGCGCCGGCGACAGGAGGAAGACCTTGTTCGTGACGCGCTCGATCTTGCCGTAGAGGCCGAGCGACAGCCCCGAGGCGAAGTCGATCATGCGGCGGGCGTCGCCCTCGGTCATCTGCGAGAGGTTGATGATGACGGGGATCCCGTCGCGGAAGCTCTCGGCGATGGACTGGGCGTCCTTGTACTCGCGCGGGTGGACGGTGAGGATCTCGTTCATTTCCTGGACCGGGGTCGCCTTCTGTGCGGTCGTGTGCGAGCGGCGGAGCGGAGTGACCTGGGCGCCGCGCTGGTGGGTGTGCGTCTTGGTGGGGGCCGGCGCCGCGGCGGGAGCGGCCGCCGGGGCTGCTGCTGCGGGAGCCTCCTGCGGTTCCGCAGGTGCCGGAGCAGCCGCTGCGGCCTGGCGAGCAGGGGCTGCCTGCTGGCGCGCGGGCTCGGCCTGCTGCTCGTCCTCGTAGTCGAGTTCCTCATCGGCGAGGCCGAGGTAGACCATCGTCTTCTTCAGCGGGTTGGCCATGGTTCCTCCGGGGTTCGTGCTCGTGGTGCCCTGCAACGAGGCTAGGGTGCGAGCGGCCGGTTTCCCGTGATTGCGGTGCCGATCCGCAGGTGTGTCGCGCCCTCGAGGATCGCCTCGGCGTAGTCCCCGCTCATGCCGGCGGAGATGTCGGTCGCGCCGGGCTCGAGTGCCACGACCCGTTCGGAGATCGAGCGGAGTCGGGCGAAGGTGGCTCGGGGCTCCTCGTCGAGGGGTGCGACGGCCATCACACCCCGCAGCCGGACGGTGCCGGTCTCGAGCACACGCACGGCCATCGCCTCGACGTCGTCGGGCTGTACACCGCCGCGTCCGGGGTCGTCGGTCAGGTTCACCTGCACGAACCCGTCGATGACCGGCGGCTCCGGCTCGGCCTCGGTCGGCGCGAAGGCATCCACCACGGAGGTCCGGTCGAGCGACTGCACGACGTGGGCGTACCGCCGGGCCTGCCGGGCCTTCTTCGACTGCAGCTGCCCGACGAAGTGCCAGGTCAGGCCGAGGTCCGCCAGTTCGGCGGCCTTCGCCTGCGCCTCCTGGTGGCGGTTCTCCCCCACGTCCGTCACACCGAGTGCGGCAAGCTCGCGCACGAGCGACGCCGGGTGGTACTTCGTGACGACGACGAGCGTGAGCTCGTCGGGTGAACGCCCTGCAGCGCGCGCCGCGTCGGCGATGCCGCTCCGGACGGACGCGACGCGCGCCTCCAGTCCGTCGTCGTGAGACGAGGCCTGGAGGCGCGTGTCGGCTACCAAGGGTGGGTTACTTCAGGAAGTCGGGGACGTCGAGCTCGTCGTCGTCGTCGAACGCCGGGTCAGCGGCGCGCTGCACCGGCGGCTGGTGCTCCTGCGAGGCCCAGGACGGGCTCGACGTGGTGGAGTCCTCGATCGCGCCGGTCGAGGCGGCGACGGGCGCCGCGGCGCTCGACTCCGGGTCGACGTAGCTCGAGCGACGTTCCTTCTGCTGCTGCGCCGGCTCGCCGCCGTCGAAGCCCGCGGCGATGACGGTCACGCGGACCTCGTCGCCCAGGGTGTCGTCGATGACCGCGCCGAAGATGATGTTCGCCTCGGGGTGCACGGCTTCCTGCACCAGACGCGCGGCGTCGTTGATCTCGAAGATGCCGAGGTTCGAGCCACCCTGGATCGACAGCAGCACGCCGTGCGCACCGTCGATCGAGGCCTCGAGCAGCGGCGACGCGACGGCCAGCTCGGCCGCCTTGATCGCACGGTCGGCTCCGCGGGACGAGCCGATGCCCATGAGTGCGGAACCGGCACCCTGCATGACGCTCTTCACGTCGGCGAAGTCGAGGTTGATCAGGCCCGGGGTCGTGATCAGGTCGGTGATGCCCTGCACACCGGCCAGGAGCACCTGGTCGGCCGTGGCGAAGGCCTCGACCATGGAGATGCCGCGGTCGCTGATCTCGAGCAGGCGGTCGTTCGGGACGACGATGAGCGTGTCGACCTCGTCCTTGAGGCCCGCGACGCCGTTCTCGGCCTGGGACTGGCGACGCTTGCCCTCGAAGCTGAAGGGCTTCGTGACGACGCCGATGGTCAGTGCGCCGATGGACTTCGCGATGCGCGCGACGACCGGTGCGCCGCCGGTGCCGGTGCCACCGCCCTCACCAGCGGTGACGAACACCATGTCGGCGCCGGCCAGCGCCTCTTCGATCTCCTCGGCGTGGTCCTCGGCGGCACGACGGCCGACCTCGGGGTCCGCGCCGGCACCGAGGCCGCGGGTGATCTCGCGGCCGACATCGAGCTTGACGTCGGCGTCGCTGAGCAGCAGCGCCTGGGCGTCGGTGTTGATCGCGATGAACTCGACCCCACGGAGACCGAGCTCGATCATGCGGTTGACGGCGTTGACGCCGCCGCCGCCGACACCGACGACCTTGATGACGGCGAGGTAGTTGTGGTTCGTGGTCACGTCAGTCAGGCCTCCGGTAGAACCCTCAACCTCTACTTGAAGTTCAGGGGCAATGCTGGTAGATGTGGTGCTGGCTCCGACGCTACGGGTGCGTTCGGCGCAGTGTCGCCCCGCCACGCCGCGTGTCGCCGATCAGGTGGCGCAATTCGATCTCCGCCGCGGACACGCGTCAGTCCTTCGCGCGGATCACGCCGTTGTCCGGCGACGAGACGTCGTACTCGACCACGACGCCGGGGTTCCGCGCCCGGTGGTCCTTGACCAGCGCCGCGAGCAGCGCGGCCTTCGCGTCGGACTCGTCCGGGTTCCCCCACACGACGGTCGAACCGTCCTTCAGGGTCAGGGTCACGTCGTCCGCCGTCGAACCCGCGACCCGCGTCACCTGGGACCGCACGGTCGACGGCAGCGCCAGCACGACCTCGGTCATGGTGCGGAAGCTCGAGGATCCCAGGCGGGCACGGCCGATGTCGGCGAGCGGCATCGAGGCGGGCCGCTTCGGCGACGACTGCACGACGATGCCGGCCGGGTCGACCAGGTCGAACGTGCTGCCGGAGCGCACCGCGACGACCGGCGTGCGCTCGGTCACGGTGAGGACCAGCGTGTGCGGCGGCGCCTCTTCGGTCACGTAGCTCTCGATGAGCGGGAACCCGGCGACGTCACGCTTGATCGCGTCGAAGTCGAGCCGCGCGAGCGGAGTGCCGATCTGGTCGGACAGGGCCTGCCGCAGGGCCGCCTCGTCGACGCGGTTCGTGCCCTTCACCTCGATCGTGCGGAGCGCCATCAGCGGTGAGAACACCGCGACGAGGATCGAGACCCCGAGCACCAGGACGACGCTCGCCGCCGTGGTCCAGGCCGCACGCCGGTGCCGACTGCGCCGCGTGAAGCGGCGGACCTCGGCGCGCTCGAGCAACCGGCGTCGGCGCTTCGCGATCCGCGCCTCGCGCGCGGTTTCCGCCGCCCGCACCCGGGCGCCGATGGGCGCTTCCGCGTGGGGGTCCGGCCGGGAGGCCCCACCCGCGTCGAGCACGTCGGTCACCGTCGCGTCGTGGTCGGCTCCACCGCTCGTGGCGGCGCGTCGTTCCGCGTCGCGTCGGTCGGCCTCCGGGTCCCGGTGGTCCTCGTTCGGCGTGTACTCGCGGAGCCGGTCGGCGACGACGCCGAGCCCGGCACCGAACCGACGGCCGGCCGCACCGGCGAGGGCGCCGACGCGGTCACGGTGCGAACCGGAGGTGTCGGGGTCCGGCTGGTCGGCGGGGGTGGGCTCGACCGTCTCGTCGAGCGGAGCCTCCGGGGCGGACGCGGGACGGGCCTCCCGGTCGTCCGCGACCCGTCCGCGGAACGGCAGCCGCGGCTTCGAGGGACCACGACGCTGCCGGGGCGCTTCGGCACCCTCGGCCGGGACGTCCCTGCGGGCGTCCCCCTCGTCGAACCCCTCCGGGCGCTTCACCGGGACGACGCTCCGTCGGTGCCCAGGGCGCCGAGCACCTGCGGGATGATCCGGTACACGTCGCCGCAGCTGAGCGTCATGATGATGTCGCCATCCCGGGCGACCGCGGCCGCGCGGGCCGCTGCCTCGTCCCAGTCCGGGAGGAACTCCACCCGCGACTGGTCGGCGAACCGCTCCTGCACCAGGGCGCCGGTCACGCCGGGCTCCGGGTCTTCACGGGCGCCGTACACGTCGAGCACGACCGTGTGGTCGGCGAGCTCCTCGTAGACCTTCGCGAAGTCGCCGGCCATCAGGCGGGTGCGCGAGTACAGGTGCGGCTGGTGGATGGCGATGATGCGGCCGTCACCGACGACGTTGCGGGCAGCCTTGAGCGCGGCGGCGACCTCGGTCGGGTGGTGTGCGTAGTCGTCGTAGACCGAGACCCCGCGCTCGACACCGTGCAGCTCGAAGCGGCGCTGGGTGCCGCCGAAGGCCTCGAGCCCGCGGATCGCGTCGGCGGGGGCGACCCCGAGACCGGTGAGGACCGCGAAGGCGCCGACCGCGTTGATCGCGTTGTGCCGTCCGGGCACGCGCAGGGTCAGGTGGTGCGCCTCGCCACCTGCGCGGAAGTCGACCTCGACGCCGGCGGACTCGGTGATCGACTCGATGCGGACGTCGGCGTCGACGGCCTCGCCGAACGTCACGATCTCCGGCGCGTCCGGGCGCTGGCGGATGCCGGCCGTGACCGTCTTCGCGCCGGCGTCGTCGCTCGAGATGACCACGCGCTCGCTCGCCTTCGCGGCGAACTCGACGAAGGCCTCGGTGAAGGCCTCCTCGCTGCCGTAGTGGTCCAGGTGGTCGGCGTCGACGTTGGTGACCAGGGCCACGGCGACGTCGTAGAGCAGGAAGGAGCCGTCGGACTCGTCGGCCTCGACCACGAAGAGGTCGCTCGACCCCGGGGCCGAGCTGGTGCCGAGGGACTGGATGACGCCGCCGTTGACGAAGCTCGGGTCGAGGCCGAGCTCGACCATCGCGGTGACGATCATCCCGGTCGAGGTGGTCTTGCCGTGCGCACCGGCGACCGCGACGAGGCGGTGCTCGGCGATCAGGGCGGCGAGGGCCTGCGAGCGGTGCAGGACCGGCAGGCCGCGGCGCTGCGCCTCGAGGAGCTCGGGGTTGTCCGGCCAGAGGGCGCTGGTGACGACGATCGTGTCGGCCTGCCCGACGTTCGCGGCGTCGTGCCCGATGTGCACCGTCGCGCCGAGGTCACGCATCGCCTCGGTGGTCGCGGTCTCGCGGGAGTCGCTGCCCGTGACGCGGTGCCCGGCGGCGAGGAACATCCGGGCGATGCCGCTCATGCCGGAGCCACCGATCCCGACGAAGTGCACCGTGCCGAGGTCGTCCGGGATCGGCTGGGTCAGGTCCGGCTTGATGGTCATGGTTCCTCCGTGGTGCTGGCGCTGTCCGGGTCGGACCGCGCGGGTGCCGGCTTCGCGGCGTCGAGGACGAGGTCGGTCATCCGGTCGGCGCCCTCGCGGTGGCCGACGCTGCCCGAGCGCACGGTCATGTCCGCGATGCGGGACCGGTCCTGCAGGATCGTCAGCAGCTGGAACGTCACCCAGTCCTGGTCGAATTCCCCGTCGGCCACCAGGACGGCTCCCCCGGCGTCGACGACGTCCTTCGCGTTGTGGCGCTGCTCGCCGTTGCCGACGGGGTACGGCACGAGCACGCTCGGCAGCCCGACGGCCGTCAGTTCGCACACCATCCCGGCGCCGGAGCGGGAGACGACGAAGTCGCTCGCCGCGTACGCCAGGTCCATCCGGTCGCAGTACGGCAGCACGTGGTAGCCGTCGAGGTCGCTCGGACCGATGTCCGACGCGGCACCCACGACGTGCAGCACCTGCCAGCCGGCACCCACGATCGTGGCGGCGGACGTGTTGATGGTCCGGTTGATGCTCCGGGCTCCGGAGGACCCGCCGGTCACGAGCAGCACCGGACGGTCCGGGTCGAGCCCGAACTCGGCAAGGCCCTCGGCCCGGGAGGCACGGCGGTCGAGCGACTCGATCTCACGACGGAGCGGCATGCCGACGACGCGGCCGTGACGCAGACGCGTGTTCGAGAAGGTCAGCCCGACGTGCTCGGTGAGGAACGCTGCGAGGCGGTTCGCCAGCCCGGGCTTCGCGTTCTGCTCGTGCACGACGATCGGGGTGCCGGTGCGGCGCGCGGCGATGTACGCCGGGGCAGCCGCGTAGCCGCCGACGCCGAGCACCACCTCGATCTCGTGGTCGCGGATGATCTGCTCGGTCCGCTTGACGGCCGCGGCGAAGCGCTGCGGGAAGCGCAGGGCGGCGCCGTTCAGCTTGCGCGGGAAGGGCAGCCGCGGGATCGTCAGCAGCTCGTACCCGCGCATCGGGACGAGGCGGGACTCCAGGCCCTCGGCGGTGCCCAGCACGAGCACCTCGGCGTCGGGCTCGCGCTCGGTCAGCCGATCGGCGACGGCGAGCAGGGGGTTGACGTGACCGGCGGTGCCGCCGCCGGCGAAGAGGTACTTGCTCACCGCAGTGATCCGTTCGTGGAGGTCCGGCCGAGTGGGGCGTTCGTCAGGCCGGGGTCGTTCTTGCCGGGCAGGTCACGGGCGAAGGAGAGCACGACGCCGATCGCCACCAGGGTCATGATGAGGGCCGAACCACCGGCCGAGATGAGTGGGAGTGGGACGCCGAGCACCGGCAGCAGGCCCAGGACGACGGCGATGTTGATGAGCGCCTGCCCGATGATCCACGCCAGGACGCCACCGGTGACGGTCTTCACGAACGGGTCGCGGGACTGCCGGATGATCTTGATCATGCCGACGGCGAGCACCACGAACAGGCTGAGCACGACGACGGCGCCGATCAGACCGAGCTCCTCGCCGATGATGGCGAAGATGTAGTCGTTGTCCGCCTCGGGCAACCACGACCACTTGGCCTTCGAGTTGCCGAGGCCGACGCCGAACACGCCGCCGGACGCGAGCGCCCACATGCCGTGGACGGGCTGCCAGCAGATGTCCTGGTACTGGCTCGTGTCGGTGCAGCCGGACAACCAGGCGCTGATGCGGGTGGAGCGCGAGGCCGAGGCCATCGTCACGAACGGCAGCAGCACGGCGAACGCGGCGAGGCCGACGAGCAGGTGCCGGGCGCGGACACCGCCGATGTACAGCGCACCGAACACCAGGATGAGCATGACCATCGCGGTGCCCTGGTCGCCACCGAGGACGACGAGCCCGAGCGACAGCATCGAGGCGATCCCGATCGGGATGAACACCTCTTTCCAGTCGTCGAGCTTGTCCCGCTTGACGTAGATGATCGCGCCGATGCCGAGCACCAGACCGAGCTTCACGACCTCGGACGGCTGCGCGGTGAACGAACCGAGCTCGATCCAGTTCCGGTTGCCCTGGATGTCGATGCCGAGCGGGGTGAACACGAGCAGCTGCAGCACGAGCGCAGCGCCGAGCAGCCGCATGGCCCACTTGCGCCAGATCCGGGTCGGGACCCGGCTGGCGACGAGCATGAGCGGCACGCCGAGCACGGCGTACAGGCCCTGGCGGGACGCCGCCCCGAAGAAGTCGTGGGTCGCCGCGTACTCCTCGACGCTCGACGAGGACAGCACCATCACGACGCCGAAGACGACGAGGAACAGCGTGACGCCGAGGATCGTGTAGAAGGTGCTCGACTCCGCGACGAAGACGTTCTTGACGGCGACGATCGCGCCGTTCGTCCGTCGTGCGGTCGACGCGCTCCGGCCGTTACGGCTGTTCGGAAGATCCGTCGGTGTCGTCGCCATCGACTTCTCCTCCCAGGTGCTCGTTGACCGCGGCCGCGAAACGCTGCCCCCGGTCGGCGTAGGAGCCGAACTGGTCGAACGACGCCGCCGCCGGGGCGAGGAGGACGGTGTCGCCCGGCCTCGCGACCGATGCGGCATGCCGGATCGCCTCGCGCATGACCTGATCAGTGTCCGTCGTCTCCACCTGGAGCACCGGGACCGTGGACGCGTGTCGCGCGAATGCCTCGAGGACCGGGGTCCGGTCGGTGCCGATCACCACGACGGCGCGGACACCGGGGCCGAAGCGCTCGACCAGACCGTCGATGTCCACGCCCTTGAACAGGCCGCCGACGATCCACACGACGGTGTCGAAGGACGCCAGGGACGCGGTGGCTGCGTGCGGGTTCGTGGCCTTGGAGTCGTCCACCCACGCGATGCCGTCCGCCTGGGCCACGAGCTCGGTGCGGTGGTGGTCGGCGCGGAAGGCCCGGACGGCCGACTGGATCGCGCTCGGCTGGACGGTGCCGGCGCGGGCGAGCGCGGCGGCGGCGAGCACGTTCATGGTCATGTGCGGGCTGGCGAGCCCGGCCGCCTCGAGGTCGGCGATCGTCGACAGCTCGAGTGCGCTGTTGCGTCGGTCCTCGGTGAAGGCCCGGTCGCACAGGACGTCCTCGACGATGCCGACGTCGCCGGGGGCGGGGACGCCGGGGGTGAAGCCGACCGCGCGGCAGCCCTCCACCACGTCGGCCTCCTGCACCATCTGCCGGGTGACCTCGTCCGAGGTGTTGTACACGCACGCCATCACGGTGCGCTCGTAGACCTTGGCCTTCGCGGCGCGGTACGCCTCGGCGGAACCGTGCCACTCGAGGTGGTCGTCGGCGATGTTCAGGCAGGCGCTCGCGAGCGGCACGACGGCGCCGTCGCCGGACGTCGCCGCGTAGTGCAGCTGGTGACTCGACAGCTCGACGACGAGCACGTCGTACCCGATCGGGTCGCGGACGACGTCGAGCACCGGCACGCCGATGTTCCCGCACGCGACGGCGCGCAGGCCGCCGGCCTCGTACATGGCGGTCGTGAGCTGGGTCGTGGTGGTCTTGCCGTTCGTGCCCGTGATCGTGATCCACGGCGCGGCGACCGGACCGCGGACGACCTTGTCGCGCACACGCCAGGCGAGCTCGATGTCGCCCCAGACGGTGCTGTTCGCCACCGACCACCGCACGGTCGGGTTGTGCGGGGGCAGGCCGGGCGACACGATCACGACGTCCGGTGCCTGCGCGACGAGCGCGTCCGGCACGGTGTCGAGCGGCGTCTGCAGGAACCGGGCACCGATCACGTCGAGCAGCTCGACGCTGTCGGCGGGGGCGTCGGACGAGTAGACCGTCACCTCGCTGCCGAGTTCCACGAGCGTGTCGGCGACCGAGAACCCGGTGGCACCGAGGCCGAGGACGGCGACGTTGAGCCCCTTCCACCCCTCGGAGTACCAGCTGTCGAGGGACTGGAGGCGGGACGGCGAGGACACCGGGTCAACCAACGCGTGCGATCCATTCGAGGTAGAAGAGCCCGACCCCCGCCGCGACGAAGAGCCCGGCGATGATCCAGAAGCGGACGACGACGGTCACCTCGGCCCACCCCTTCAGTTCGAAGTGGTGGTGCAGCGGACTCATCAGGAAGATGCGCTTGCCGTGCGTGATCTTGAAGTACGCCCGCTGCAGGATGACCGAACCGGTGACGATGAAGAACAGGCCACCGATGAGGATGAGCAGGAGCTCGGTGCGGCTGAGGATCGCGAGACCGGCCAGGGCGCCACCGAGACCGAGCGAACCGGTGTCGCCGAGGAAGATCTGCGCCGGCGAGGTGTTGTACCAGAGGAACCCGATGAGCCCACCGCAGACCGCGGCCGCGACCACGGCGAGGTCGAGCGGGTTCGACACCGTGTAGCAGGCGTGCTCGGTGCTCGCGTCGAGCCGGGCACCGCCGCAGATCTGGTTCGACTGCCAGAAGCCGATGATGACGTACGAGCCGATCGCCAGGATGCTCGACCCGGTGGCCAGGCCGTCGAGCCCGTCGGCCACGTTCACGCCGTTCGACGTGGAGACCGTGAGCAGGACGATCCAGGCGAGGAACAGCACGGTGCCGATGACCGTGCCGAGCGCCATGAAGTCGAGCCACGGCACGTCGCGGATCGCCGAGATCATCGTGGACGCCGGCGGCTTGCCGTTCGACGTCGGCACGACCAGGGCGATCGTGGCGAAGATGACGCCGACGATGACCTGGCCGAGGATCTTCGCCCAGCCGCCGAGCCCGAGGCTCCGCTGGCGCCGGACCTTGAGGAAGTCGTCGATGAAGCCGACGAACCCGAGGCCGACCATCAGGAACAGCACGAGCAGTCCGGACAGCGTGATCGAGTCACGTCCGGCCAGGTGCCCGACGAAGTACCCGATCACCGCACCGATGATGAGCACGATGCCGCCCATGGTCGCGGTGCCGCGCTTGGTGTGGTGCGACTGGGGTCCGTCGTCACGGATGAACTGCCCCCACCCGAGACGGTGGAAGAGCTTGATGAAGAACGGGGTGAGCAGCAACGTGAACACCAGCGACGTGGCGCCGGCGACGAGGAGCGCGATCATTCGGTGACACCTCCGAGGCGGTCGCCGAGGAATCGCAGTTCGGCAGACTTCGAGGACTTGACGAGGACGACGTCGCCGGGGCGGAGCATCTCCTGCATGGCACGGACGGCGTCGTCGACGTCCTCGATGTACACGGACTCGCCGTCCCACGATCCCTCGAGGGTGGCGGCCTGGTGGATCGGCATCGCACCGCGGCCGACGACCACGAGCTGTCCGATGCCGAGCCGGACGACGAGCCGACCGATGCGGTCGTGCTCCTCGACGGAGAACTCCCCGAGCTCGGCCATCTCACCGAGCACGGCGACGGTCCGCTCCCCCGGGCGCACGATCTGCGCCAGGGTCCGCAGCGCGGCTGCGGTGGAGTCGGGCGAGGCGTTGTAGGCGTCGTTGATGACGGTGACGCCCTCGGGTCCGCCCTGCAGCAGCTCCATGCGCCAGCGCTCGGCGCGCGTCATCGACGCGAGCGCGGCCGCGCCGTCGGCGAGCGGGACGCCCCACAGGTGGGCGACGGTGAGCGCGGCGGACGCGTTCATGGCGTGGTGCTCACCCAGGATCGCGAGGCGCACGTCGACGTGATCCGGGCCTCCAGACAGGGTCGCGTCCGTCGGACGGTCACCTTCGGGGCGGACGGGAGGCGCGGTGAGGGTGAAGCGGGTACCGCTGCGGTCCGTCTCGATGCCGGTGATGCGGTAGTCGGCCTCGGCCGACGTGCCGAAGCCGACCACGCGCGCGGCCGTCAGGCCGCGCATCGACGCGACGCGGTCGTCGTCGACGTTGAGCAGGGCCGTGGCGGTCCGGGGCAGGTCGGTGACCATCTCGGACTTCGCGCGCTGCGTCGCCTCGATGCCGCCGAACTCGCCGGCGTGCGCGAGGCCCACCTTGAGGACGACGCCGACGTCGGGCTCGGCGATCGAGACGAGCTTGGCGATGTGACCGACGCCGCTCGCGCCCATCTCGACCACCAGGTACCGCGTGTCGTAGGTGACGCGGAGCATCGAGATCGGGGCGCCGACGTGGTTGTTGAACGAGCCTTCGGGCGCGATGGTCGCGCCGTGCTGCTCGAGGATCGTGCGGAGCATGTTCTTCGTGCTCGTCTTGCCGTTCGAGCCGGTGATGCCGACGACCCGCAGGGGTGCCGGGCGACCGTCGTCGTCGACACGGTCCGCGGTGCTCATCCGGACGCGGGTGACGACCTCGTGTGCGAGCGCGGCGAGGGCCTCGTAGCCGTCCGCGACGACGATCTGCGGCGCGGTGGTGTCGACGCGCTCGGGCGTGATCACCAGGGCGGCACCGGAGTCGACCGCTGCTGGCACGAAACGCCGGCCGTCGGTGACCTCACCGGGCAGGGCGAAGAAGACGCTGCCGGGGCCGACCAGGCGCGAGTCGGTCTCGACCGAGCCATCGACGACCAGGTCGCCCGGCTGGGCGACGTCGGTCGCCTGGGCACCGCCGATGAGCTCGCCGCCGACCGCGGTGGCGATCTCGGCGAGGGTCATGGCGATCATCGGACGTCCTCCGCCGGACCGGAGTTCGGCTCCCAACCGGCCTCGCGCAGGGCCGCACGGGCCTCGTCACGGGCGGAGTACGGCGTGCGGACGCCCTGGATGTCGCGGTAGTCCTGGTGACCGGGACCGGCCCAGAGGATCGAGTCGCCCTCGCCGAGCAGGCTCACCGCGGTGCGGATCGCGGCCTCGGGCGGGCTGACCTCGTGGATCTCGTGGTCGGGGTAGGCAGCACGGGCGGCGTCGACCAGCGTCTTGCGGATCGACGCGGCGTCCTCGAAGCGGGGGTGGTGGTCGGTGACGACGAGGATGTCGCTGCCTGCCGCGGCCACGCGGGCCATGTCGCCGCGCTTCGTGGTGTCGCGGTCGCCGTCGGCGCCGAACAGCATGAGGACCCTGCCTGCGGTGAACTGGCGCACCGCGGCGAGCGTGTTCTCGAAGGCGTCGGCGCTGTGGCCGAAGTCGACGTAGACGCTCGGGCCGTGCTCACCGGAGACGCGCTCGGTGCGACCAGGCAGGTAGCACTCGATGGCAGAGACCCGGTTCGGCTCGCCGTCGCGATCGGTCGTGTCGTCCTCGTCGGCGTAGCGACGGTGGTTGCTCTCCAGCGCGTGTGCGATGGCACCGAGCTCGAAGCCGCCCTCGACCAGCATGACGATCGCGAGTGCCGCGTTCGCCGCCATGTGCCAGCCGATGAGGGGCACACGGGTGGTCAGTTCGCGGCCCTCGGGTCCGGTCAGGCGGAACTCCGTGTACGCGGCGTGCGCCTCGACGATGCCGACGTGCCACTCGGCCTCGACGTCGGGGTGCACCGTGATGGTGGTGACCGGGATGCGGGAGTCCTGCACCACGCGGTGGCCCCAGTCGGTGTCGAGCGAGACGACGCCGCGACGGGCGTGTTCGGGCTGGAACAGCGGGAGCTTCGCCTGGTAGTACTCCTCCATGTCGGCGTAGTCGTCGAGGTGGTCGTGCGACAGGTTCGTGAAGGCCGCGACGTCGAAGACGATGCCGTCGACGCGGTGGCGGCTCAGGGCCTGGGCACTGACCTCGACGGCGACCGCGCGGACCTCGCTCTCGCGCATCCGGGCGAGGAGTGCGTGCATCTCGCTGGCCTCGGGCGTGGTGAGGCGGCTCGTGACGCTGAGCGAGCCGATGTGGCGCTCGGCGGTCGAGCTCAGACCGGTGACCAGGCCGAGCTGCTTGAGGATGCCCTCGAGGATGTAGGACGTGCTCGTCTTGCCGTTCGTGCCGGTGACGGCGAACAGCTGCGGCAGGTCGGTGGCTTCGTCGGGGTGCGTGCGGTAGACCCACGCCGCGACGTCGCCGAGGGCGGCGCGGGGGTCGTCGACCACGAGCACCGGCAGCCCGGAGGGCTCGACCAGTGCGACGCCGTCCTGGTCGGTCAGGACGGCGACGGCACCGCGCTCGGCGGCCTCCGTCGCGAACTGCGCGCCGTGCCGGTTCGCACCGTGCACGCCGACGAACAGGTCACCCGGCTGCACCTCGGTGGCGCTCAGGGTGACCCCGGTGGTCTCGAGGCTGTCGACCGAGCCGACGACACGCAGACCGAACGCGTTCGCGAGTTCGGCGACGGCCCTCGGGGTCGGGTGTTCGGGTCGGAGGACCGGGGGGATCCGTGCGGACAAGTGTTCCTTCTTCCTCACCACGTGGACGGGTAGAGCTTCGCCTCGGACGCGGAGGGGGCTACTCGGTACTTCTCGAGCACCTGGGACATGAGTGTGCGGAACGCCGGAGCCGCTCCGCTGGACCACTTGTTGGTCTGCGGCTTCGTGAACGTCACCGTGACAACATACTGGGGGTCTTCGGCGGGTGCCATTCCGGCCACCGACGTGATGCGCTGACCGCCGTAGCCCTGCGCCCCCTCGGCCACCTCGGCCGTGCCGGTCTTGGCGGCGATGTTGTAGCCGGAGATCGGCTTCATCCCCACCAGTGTGCCGCCCGTGACGACGCTCTGCAGCATGTCGGTGACCTGCGTGGCGGCGGCGGCGGACACGACGCGCTGCTTCTGCACGTCGGGCGCGTCGATCGTCGTGCCGTCGGCCGTGGTGCAGCCCTTGACGAAGTGCAGCGGGATCCGGACACCGTCGTTCGCGATGGTCTGGAACACGCTGGCGACCTGCACGGCGGTCGTCGAGATGCCCTGCCCGAACATCGAGTTGATGTTCGTCTGCTGGTCCCAGTTCGGGCTCGTGCCGTAGTCCATCGCCGGCTGGCCCGGGTAGTCGATCGCGGTCTCCGGCTCGAACAGGCCGAACTTCTTCATGTAGTCGAAGCGCTGCTGCGGCGTCAGTCGCGCACCGAGCTCGGTGATGCCGACGTTCGACGAGTTCTGCAGGATGCCGGTCAGCGTGAGGTTCTCGGTCGGGTGGAACTCGGAGTCGTGGATCGTGCCGCCCCAGGGGAACGTGCGCGAGTACGGCACGACGGCCTGGTCGGTCGGGCTCGACTTGCCCTGGTCGATCAGGGCGGCGGCGATCGCGGCCTTGATCGTGGAACCCGGCTCGTACGAGTCCGTCAGCGCCCGGGAGCCGAAGGCCCCCTTGTCCGTCGTCGCGTCGACGTCGTTCGGGTCCACCGTCGGGTAGTCCGCGACCGCCAGCAGCTCGCCCGTCTTGACACTGGTCACCGTCGCCGTCGCCGACTCGGCCTGCAGGGTCTTGGCGGCGGACGCGATGGTCTGCTGCGCCATGTACTGCAGGTCGCTGTCGATCGTGGTCTGGAGCGTGCCGCCGTCCTTGGCCTTCTTGGTGGTCACGGTGCTGCCGGGCAGCTGCACGCCGTCCTCACCGCGCTCGTACGTCTGCGACCCGTTCGTGCCCGACAGGCACCTGTTGTACGCGTACTCCAGGCCGGCCTGTGCTCCGTCGGTCCCCATGAACCCGGTGATGTTGCCCGTCGTCGCCCCCGTCGGGTACACCCGCGAGGCCTGCTGCTCCTTGTAGATCCAGGGGATGCCGAGGTCGGTCACGGCCTCGTAGTGCGACACGTCGAGGCCCTTGACCAGGTACGCGAAGTCGGACTTCGGGTTCGCGGCGATGTTCTTCCGCATGGTCGCGACGTCGCCGCCGGAGGCCTTCGCCAGCGCAGTGAGCGCGGTTCCGACGCTGACCTCCTTGATGCGGGTGCCGCCGAGCTTGCCCTTGAAGCCCTTCACCAGGCGCGGGGAGGTCGTGATGTTGTACCGGGTGACGCTGTCGGCGAGTTGGGTGCCCGTACGGTCGACGATCGACCCGCGGGTGCCGTAGATGGTCACGGGGATGCTGCGCTTCTGGGCCGACGCCTTGTTCAGCTCCGACGCCTGCACGACCTGGATGTCGACGAGCCGGACCACGAACACCCCGACGAGGGCGATCACGGCGAGCATCACGATGCTGTATCGCAGGCGTCGGTTGCGGATCGTCTTCGTCACTCGGTGCGGTCCTTCCCGGGCGGTGCTGAGGCTGCGGCGGACCCGCCGGTCACCGGGTGGAGGGCGCCTGGAGCGGGTTCGCGTCGGACTCTACGGACGACTTCGCCGTCCCCTGGTCCGACGCGCTGGCGCCGCTCGTCTTCTCAGACGCGGCGGGGCTGTCGGTGGCTCCCGACGCGCCTGCGCCGGCCGTGCTGCCGGTGCTGCCGGTGCTGCCGGTGCTGCTCGTCTCCTTGCTGGTCGACGTGTCGCCCGGCTTCGTGGCGAGCGGCACGTCGTTCAGCAGGGAGTTCGGCACCTGGTTCTCGGTCGACGCCGTGGCCTCGTCGGGCTTCGCCGGGGTCGGCGTCCCGTACACGCGACCGGTCTTCGGGTCGAGGTACACCGGTGTCGAGTTCGCGATCATGCCGAGCGACTGTGCGTTGCGGGCCAGGTTCTGCGGCGAGTCGAGGACCCGGAGCTCCTCGGACAGCGACTGCTGCGTGCGGGACAGGGCCGTCTGCTCGGCCGACAGCGAGTTGAGCGTGTACGCCCCCTGGCTGAGCACCATGCTGATGCCGAGCTGGGCCAGCAGCAGGATCCCGAGTGCGGCGACGGCCACGACCGCGTACCCGATGCGGGGCCGTGCCCGGCGCTGCGCCGCGGTCGGGGTGACCTCGACCAGCTCGGGG
Source organism: Curtobacterium flaccumfaciens (assembly GCF_018598405.1). Classification (NCBI taxonomy): domain Bacteria; kingdom Bacillati; phylum Actinomycetota; class Actinomycetes; order Micrococcales; family Microbacteriaceae; genus Curtobacterium; species Curtobacterium flaccumfaciens. Next base: position 58,420 of record NZ_JAHEWS010000017.1, read on the forward strand.
CGGTGCTGACGGTCGGGGCGCGGGGCCCGCGACGGGACGACCGCGGGGTCGACGAGTGCGAGGTTCGTGCTCATGTCAGTTCCGGATCCGCTCGGCCGCGCGCAGACGCACGGGGGTTGCTCGGGGGTTGGCGGCGCGTTCGGCCTCGTCGGCCAGCTCGGCGCCCTTGACGATCAGGGAGAAGGTGGGGGCGTGCTCGGGCAGCTCCACCGGCAGGCCGGCGGGGGCGCTCGACTTCGTGCGCTCCACCAGGGCCCGCTTGACGATGCGGTCCTCGAGGGACTGGTAGGACTCGACGACGATCCGTCCGCCGACCGCGACGGCGTCGAGCGCCGCCGGGATGGCCCGCTCGAGGACACTGAGTTCGGCGTTCACCTCGATGCGGAGGGCCTGGAAGACCCGCTTGGCCGGGTGCCCCTGGCGCTGGATCGCCACCGGGGTCGCGTCGTGCAGCACCTGGACCAGGTCGCCGGACATCTCGAAGGGCTTGGTGGCCCGTCGCTCCACGATGGCCCGGGCGTAGCGGCCGGCGAGCTTCTCCTCGCCGTAGCGCTGGAAGATGCGACGGAGCTCGCCCTCGTCGTAGGTGGCCAGGACGTCGGCGGCGGTCTGCCCCTCGGTCCGGTCCATCCGCATGTCGAGCGGCGCGTCCTGGCTGTAGGCGAACCCGCGCTCGGCGCGGTCGAGCTGCAGCGAGCTCACCCCGAGGTCGAAGAGCACGCCGTCGACCTTCGAGAAGCCCTCGCCCTCGATCGCGTCGACGATGCCGTCGTACACGGTGTGCACCAGACGGACGCGGTCACCGAAGCGGGCCAGGCGCTCCCCCGCGATGCCGAGTGCGTCGGTGTCGCGGTCGAGCCCGATGAGCGTGAGCTCCGGGAACCGCTCGAGCAACCCTTCGGAGTGGCCGCCCATGCCGAGCGTGGCGTCGACGACGACCTTGCCCGGACCCTCGAGCGTCGGCGTGAAGAGGTCGACGATGCGCTGGAGCATCACCGGCGTGTGCGGGAAGCGTGGCGTCTCGTTGTCGTTGTCGGCCATGTGCAGCCCCTCGTCTCCTGGGCCGTGGGTCCGGATCCCCATCCATGCGACCTGACACCGGGGAAGTGATGTCAGGGCTTCACGGCTGGGAGTCCCGATCCGCGGATCAGAAGATCCCCGGGATCACCTCCTCGTCGTTGTCGGCGAATGCCTCTTCGGCTTCGGCGTAGTAGGCCTCCCACGCGGGGGTGGACCAGATCTCGGCACGGTCACCGCTGCCGATGACCGTGAGGTCCCGCTCGAGCCCCGCGTACTCACGGAGGTTCTGCGGGATCGTCACGCGGTTCTGCTTGTCGGGCTGTTCGGCGCTGGCCCCCGAGAGGAACAGGCGCATGTAGTCGCGGGTGCGCTTCGACGTCATCGGAGCGGTCCGGATGCGCTCGTGGAGTTCCTCGAACGTCCGGGCGCTGAAGACCACGACGCAGCGTTCCTGGCCGCGGGTCATCACGAGCCCGCCGGACAGTTCGTCCCGGAACTTGGCGGGGAGGATCACGCGACCCTTCTCGTCGAGCTTCGGGGCATGAGTACCGAGCAGCACGTCGGGCCTCCCCTCCGCTCCACCGGACCGTTGCGAGCCCCACTTTACTCCACTCCCCTCCCTCTGCCCAGGTCTACGCTCCCTTTTCGAGCCACGACACCCCTACTGGGGGCGTCTGACGCGGAATGAGTGGCCCGTCTTCGGAGCAACAAGCCCGGATTCATGCGGTTCGGCCGCACGGGAAGACACGTGGAGGAAAGTGGAGGACTTTCGCAGCCGATGGAGCGTCCCGGGGCGCGCCGCGGGCTCACGACGCCGAGCGGTCACGAACTGTCACTCGCGCGGGCCCCAGCCGACAGCTCCTGCGCCCTCGGCATCCACCCCGCGGCATGTCGTGACCACTCGCGCACACACCGGCGGCGGCGGTCCACCCCGGCCTGGAGGCCCGTCCCACGTCCGCCGCGGTGCTCACGCGGGCGCACGGCCGGCTCCACCACGCCCGGCCGCCGGTCAGCGCACGGTCATGACGCGCCGGCGCCGCGACGCCGAGTGGTCACGAACTGTCGCTCGCGCGGGCCCCGGCCGACAGTTCGTGCGACCTCGCCGTCCACCGCGCGGCATGTCGTGACCACTCGCGCAGGCGCCCCGCCGAGCCCGGCCCGGAAACACGAAACGGGGCCGACCCGAAGGCCGACCCCGTGGAGGAGTGTGGAGGGAGTCCTGCTGACCCCGTCAGCTACTGACTCTGGTCGTTGCGCTTGTCCCAGCGCTCGTTCAACCGGTCCATGAAGGAGCCGTTGCCGCTGCCACCGCCGGTGGACGGACGCGCCGACCCACCGGAAGCGGGTCGCCCCGGTCGCGCGGGCTTCGCCTTCGGGGCACGCATGCCCGGGCGCAGCGCGAACAGGACACCGGCGAGCATCACGACGAAGCCGAGGATGCCCAGCAGCGGCGCCTTCATGACCAGGCCGACGATGACGATGGCGACCCCGGCGAGAGCGCCGAGGACCCCGAGCGTGATGGCTGTGTACGTCGGACGACCCTGTCGACGTGTGACACGAGCCACGAAATCGGAATCGTTCTGGTAGAGGCTGCGCTCCATCTCTTCGAGAAGGCGCTGCTCCTGTTCCGAGAGCGGCATCTTGGTTCCCTCTGTTCCTGGGATCGACGCGGGGTTGAAAAACGCGGGTTGAGTGGACCGATTCTATGCCTCGACCACTCCACTAGGGTAGGGATCGTGGCTGAGAGTACGCGATTAGTGGACCTCGTATCGGCGCGTATCGACCGGGCACTCGACGAGCAGCGTGAACGGCTCCTCGCGATCAGCCCGGACCTCGCGCCGTTCGACCGGTACGCCCGAGACCTGTTGTCCGGCGGCAAGCGCTTCCGTGCCCTGTTCTGCTACTGGGGATGGCAGTCGGTGGCGGGCCGTTCGGGCTCGTTCGACCCGCTGGCCGAAGGGTCCAGGCAGACCACCGCCGAGGCGATCGTCACGGTCGCCGCCGCGCTCGAGGTCTTCCACGCCGCCGCCCTGGTGCACGACGACATCATGGACCGCTCGGACACCCGCCGCGGGCGCCCCGCAGCGCACCGCCGCTTCGAGTCCCTGCACGAGGAGTCCGGCTTCGTCGGCGACCGCGGACAGTACGGCACGAACTCCGCCCTGCTCCTCGGCGACCTCCTGCTCTCGCTCAGCGACGCGGTCTTCGACGAGGGCCTCGCGCTCCTCGACCCGGTGCGGGCCCGCATCGTCCGCCAGGAGTTCCACGCCATGCGCCTCGACGTCACCGCGGGCCAGTACCTCGACGTGCACGAGGAGACCGCCTGGCCGGTCATCGACGAGTCCGAGCACCTGCTCCGCGCCCAGCGCGTCATCGTCTTCAAGTCGGCGAAGTACTCGATCGAGGCACCGCTCGTCATCGGTGCCCTCGTCGCCGGTGCGAGCGACTCCCAGCTCGAGGGCCTCCGCGCATTCGGGCTCCCCCTCGGCGTGGCGTACCAGCTCCGCGACGACATGCTCGGCGTGTTCGGCGACCCCGAGGTCACCGGCAAGCCCGCCGGCGACGACCTGCGCGAGGGCAAGCGCACCGTCCTCATCGCCTCGGCGCGCAAGACGCTGGCGAGCGGCCCGCGGCAGCTGCTGGACGAACTCCTCGGCGACCCGGACCTCGACGAGGAGCAGGTGCAGATGCTCCGCGCGACCCTGACCGAGTCCGGTGCCGTGGCCGCCGTGGAACGGTCGATCGAACGGCACGTGCAGCGCGCCAAGGCGGCGCTCGACGCCTCGCCGCTGACGCCGTCGGCACGCGAGCAGCTCGCGTCGCTGGCGGACACGGTCAGCAGCCGCTCCGCCTAGACGCGACCCAGGACGGACCGGAGGCTCCTGGCGACACCGCCACGGGCCTCCCGTCCGTCCGGAACGTGTCTAGAGCAGCGACTGGGCGATGCGACGCACCTCGGCCTTGCGACCGGCGCGCAGCGCCGCGATCGGCGTGGTGCCCATCGCGTCGTCGACGGTGAGCATCCAGCGCACCGCCTCGTCGTCGGTGAAGCCGTTGTCGCCGAGCACGATGAGCGTGCCGCGGAGTTCGGGCATCGGCTCCCCGTCCTCCAGGAACTCGACCGGCACCCGCAGGACACCGCCGACGCGGGCTGCGAGCAGGGTCTTCTGCTCGAAGAGTCGGTGGATCCGTCCGGGGCTCGTGCTGAACATGTCCACCAGCTCGGGGACGGTCAGCCAGCGTTCGGAGAGGGTCAGGTCGTCGGCGGGTGCGGCACTCACACGCCCATGGTGCCAGAGTGACCGCCTGGTTGAATCCGCACCGTTCGTCACATTCGTCACATCCATCACATCTGACTCTCTGGTTGACTTGGGAATCAGGCCATGCCAGCGTTGTGGCACCTGTGAGTGCGCGCCTGCGCGCGCACGGCTCAGTCGAGATCAGGAGAAACCCGTGGACCACGCTGCAGACGAAGTCGCCCGGCGCGCACGATCCGCCCGGTTCGCCACCATGCCCATCGTCCTCGCCGGCACGATCGCGGTGACCGCCGGCCTCACCGGCCCGGTCGCGCACGCGGAGCCGCGCCACGACGATGCCGACGCGAACAACAAGCGCCACGTCGACCAGGACCGCGTCGTCACCGACCGCCCGGTGTTCGGCACCGCCGTCGCACGGCCGTCGCAGACCGTCGTGCGGACGGTCGCCGCCACCACGAAGGCCCCCACGACCTACACCGTCCATCACGGCGACACGGTCTCGGGCATCGCCGCCCGCTTCGGTCTGTCGGCGCAGGAGATCCTCGTGCGCAACGGCCTCGGATGGAACACGATCATCCACCCCGGTCAGACGCTGCACCTCGCATCCACCCCCGCCGTCACCACCGCCGCGGTGCGGACGTCCACGTCGACGACCGGCTCCGGCTCGGCCACGTCGAGCTACCACGTGAAGCAGGGTGACACGGTCTCCGGCATCGCGTCCCGCGTCGGCGTGTCGACGACGGCGCTCCTCAGCGCCAACAAGCTCTCCCAGCGCAGCGTCATCTACCCGGGCCAGACCCTCCGGGTGCCGCACGGTTCGTCCTCGTCGACGCCCTCGGTGTCCACCGCGTCCGCCCCGTCGACGAAGTCGAGCGTGAAGATCAGCGCCGGCGACACCGTCGCGTCGATCGCCGCTGCGCACCACGTCTCGGTCCGGTCGCTCCTGTCGGCCAACGGCCTGTCGTACACGAGCACCATCTACGCCGGCAAGACACTCGTCATCCCGTCGTCGTCCACGGCCGCTCCCGCGGTGTCGACCAGCGCCCACGTCAGCGGCGCCGTCGGGCTCAGCGCCGAACAGCGCCAGAACGCCGCGACGATCGTCGCCGTCGGCCGTTCGCTCGGGGTGCCCGACCGCGGCATCGTCGTCGCCCTCGCGGCCGCGATGCAGGAGTCGAGCCTCCGCAACCTGCCGCACGGCGACCGCGACTCGGTCGGCCTGTTCCAGCAGCGTCCGAGCCAGGGTTGGGGCAGTGCCGCGAAGCTGCAAGACCCGGCGCACGCCACCGCGCTGTTCTTCGGCGGGCGACACAACCCGAACGCCGGCACGACCCGCGGCCTGCTCGACGTGCCCGGCTGGTCCTCGATGAGCATCACCGACGCGGCCCAGGCCGTGCAGCTCTCCGCCTACCCGAAGGCCTACGCCAACTGGGCGAGCGCCGCCGAGGGCTGGCTGGCGACCCTCTGAGTCTCATCCGGAAGATCGAGATTGGGTCACGGCCGGTGCGCCGGTGCGTCCTCGCGCAGTCTCGATTCGTAGAATGCCGCCGATGACCACCAACGCCGCCACGGATCCGATGATCGGTCGCATGATCGATCAGCGGTACCGCGTCCGCTCCCGCATCGCGCGCGGGGGCATGGCGACCGTCTACCTCGCGACCGACGTGCGCCTCGAGCGACGCGTCGCGATCAAGATCATGCACGGGCACCTGGCCGACGACCAGGCCTTCCGTGAGCGCTTCATCCAGGAGGCCCGGTCGGCGGCCCGACTGTCGCACCCGAACCTCGTCGGCGTGTACGACCAGGGCGCCGAGGGCGAGACCGCGTACATCGTCATGGAGTACATCCCCGGCATCACGCTGCGGGACCTGCTGCAGGAGCACCACGCCCTGACGCCCGAGCAGGCGACGGACATCCTGCGCGCGGTGCTGGCGGGGCTCGCCTCGGCCCACCGCGCCGGCATCGTGCACCGCGACCTGAAGCCCGAGAACGTCCTGCTCGCCGACGACGGCCGCATCAAGCTCGGCGACTTCGGCCTGGCCCGGGCCACGACCGCGAACACGGCGACGGGCGCGGCGCTCCTCGGCACGATCGCGTACCTCTCCCCCGAGCTCGTGACCCGCGGCGCCGCCGACTCCCGCAGCGACATCTACGCGCTCGGCATCATGCTGTACGAGATGCTCACCGGCGAGCAGCCCTACAAGGGCGAGCAGCCGATGCAGATCGCCTACCAGCACGCGAACGACTCCGTGCCCGCGCCGAGTGCCGCCGTCGCCGGCGTGCCGCCGGAGCTCGACGAGCTGGTCGCCTGGTCGACGGCACGCGACCCCGAGGACCGCCCACGCGACGCCCGCGAGATGCTCGACCACATGTCGGGCGACCAGCAGCGTGCGACCGGCCAGTACCGCACCGCAGTGCTCCGGCCCGAGAACGGGACGGCGATCCTGCCCTCGGGTGGCGGGGGCACGCTCGGCGCCGCAGCGGCCGCGGCGACGGCCGGAGCCGCAGGGGCCACTGCCGCCGACGAGACCGCCATCATCGACCGGTCCGGTGACCGCGACACCGGCGACCGCGGGCGGGCCGCCGCGCGTCCCCGCGGCAACGCCCCCGGTCCCCGCCGGACCGGTGCCCAGCCGGGCGTGCTCTCCCCCGCCGGACAGCGGCTCGCCGACCAGTCGGCGAAGCGCCGGAAGCGCGGCTGGGTCCTGCTGTCCGTGGTCGTCGTGCTCGCGTTGATCGGTGCCGGCTTCGGCTGGTACTTCGGCCCCGGGCCGGGTGGCAACGTGCGGATCCCGGAAGTCACGGGCAAGTCGGTCTCGCAGGCCCGGCAGCTGCTCGAAGCACAGGGCCTGCAGGCGGCGTCGAAGACCGGAACCCGGTTCGACGCCGTCGTCGCGAAGGGACAGGTCTCCACGACGAAGCCGGCCGCCGAGCGCGAGGTCCAGAAGGGCACGTCGGTGCAGATCGTCGTGTCGAACGGCCCGCGGATGATCCCGCTGCCGGCGATCGTCGGGCAGCCGCTCTCCACCGTGACGGCCGCGCTCGACGACGACTTCGAGCTGCAGGACGACCGGTACGAGTTCTCCGCCGACGCTCCGAAGGACACCGTGATCGCGGCGACCGGTCGGGCCCCGGGCGGCAAGGCGCTCGACCTGACGACCGTGCAGGCGTACGGCGAGACCGGGCAGGTCACCCTGACGGTGTCGCTCGGCCCGGTGCCGGACGTGGTCGGGAAGACCGTCGACGAGGCCTCCGCGGCGCTCGACGAGGCCGGACTGATCCTCGGTGCCCGCACCGAGGAGTTCAGCGAGACCGTCCCCGCCGGCCAGGTCATCTCCGCGGCCGTGCAGGACTCCCCGGCCGTCCGTGGCACCGCGGTGGACGTCGTCGTGTCGAAGGGCCCGGCGCCGATCACGCTGCCGGACATCGCTGCCGATCGCCCCACGATCAACGAGGCGACGAAGACCCTCGAGGACCTCGGGCTCAAGGTCGCCGTGCCGGACTGCACCAACATCCTGTGCGGCTTCTACGACTGGAAGTCGACGCTGCCGGTCACCGGCACCGACCCGGGCGCCGGTGCCACGGTGTACCGCGGCGACACGGTCACCCTGTCGTACGACCAGTAGGGGCCCGGGCGCGTTTCGCGCCCAGCGACAGTTCACGCGCCGTCGGGCGCGAGGAGTGTCGCTCACCCCGAAACGCGGGTGCGGTCCGGAACGTGCGGACACGACGGACGGGAGGCCCGGTGCCAGCTGGCACCGGGCCTCCCGTCCGGGGGTTCCTGCGCTACGAGCGGTCGGGCTGGTGCGCGCCGAGTTCCTCGGCCACCAGGAAGGCGAGCTCGAGGGACTGCATGTGGTTGAGGCGCGGGTCGCACAGCGACTCGTAGCGGGTGGCGAGGGTGGCCTCGTCGATGTGCTCCGAGCCGCCGAGGCACTCGGTGACGTCGTCACCGGTCAGCTCGACGTGCATGCCGCCCGGGTACGTGCCGACCTGGCGGTGCGCCTCGAAGAAGCCGAGGACCTCGTCCACGACGTCGTCGAACCGACGGGTCTTGTAGCCCGTCGGCGTGGTCAGGCCGTTGCCGTGCATGGGGTCGGTGACCCACAGCGGGTTGGCGTCCATGCCCTTGATCGCCTCGAGCAGCTTGGGCAGCTCGTCGCGGATCTTGCCGGCACCCATCCGCGTGATGAAGGTCAGGCGACCCGGCTCACGGTTCGGGTCGAGCTTGTCGACCAGTGCCTTCATGTCGTCGACGCTGGTCGTCGGGCCGAGCTTCACGCCGATGGGGTTGCGCACCCGCGACAGGAAGTCCACGTGTGCACCGTCGAGGTCCCGCGTGCGCTCACCGATCCAGATGAAGTGGCCGGACGTGTCGTACGCCAGGCCGGAGCGGGAGTCGATGCGGGTCATCGGGCGCTCGTAGTCCATCAGCAGCCCCTCGTGTGAGGCGTAGAACTCGACGTGCTTGAGCGCCTCGAAGTCGGCACCGCAGGCGGCCATGAAGCGGATCGCTCGGTCGATCTCCTTGGCGAGGTGCTCGTAGCGGGCGTTCGCCGGGTTCGACGCGAAGCCCTTGTTCCACGAGTGCACCTGCCGCAGGTCGGCGAAGCCCCCCTGGGTGAAGGCGCGGACGAGGTTCAGCGTCGAAGCAGCGGTGTGGTACCCCTGCACCAGGCGGCGCGGGTCGGCCGTCCGGCTCTCCGGCGTGAAGTCGTAGCCGTTGACGATGTCGCCGCGGTAGGCGGGCAGCGTGACGTCGCCGCGGGTCTCGAAGTCGCTCGAGCGGGGCTTGGCGAACTGCCCGGCCATGCGCCCCATCTTGATGACGGGCATCGAGGCGCCGTACGTCAGCACGACGGCCATCTGCAGGATCGTCTTGACCCGGTCGCGGATGGAGTCGGCGGTGGCACCGGCGAAGGTCTCGGCGCAGTCACCGCCCTGCAGCAGGAAGGCCTTGCCCTGGGCGGCCGCGGCGAGCCGCTCGCGCAGCTTGTCGACCTCGCCCGCGAACACGAGCGGCGGGAGCGTGGCGATCTCGGCCGAGGCGGCCTCGGCAGCTGCGGCGTCCGGCCAGGTCGGCTGCTGCTTGATCGGGAGCGTCCGCCAATAGTCGAGCCCCTCGATGACGTCCGGATCCTGCAGGGCGACGAAGTCGGTCGACTCGAACAAGGGCGTTACCTCGGTGTTCTGTGCGGGCGGCCCGGCGACGCTGACCGGCACGTGGCCGCGCGTCGTCGATGGGCGTCCTGGCGGGGTGCCGGGACCATCAGAGCCTAACGTGCAGGCGTCGACTTCCGTTCCCGCATGACGGCCTCGCGCGCGGAGCTCGCCCGCTCCTTCACGCTGGTCGCGTAGACGTCCACGTACTCCTGGCGGCTCAGCCCGGCGAGCTCGTGCATGACCTCGTCCGTGACGCTGCGGAGGATGAAGCGGTCGGTCTCGAAGCCCTGGAACCGCGAGAAGTCGAGCGGCTTGCCGAACACGACGCCCACGCGCTTGATCTTCGGGAAGCGCTGCCCGATCTGCTGCACCTCGCGCGTGCCGACCATGGCGACGGGGACGACGAGCACGCGCCCCTCGAGGATCATCCGGGCGATGCCGGTGCGGCCGCGGTAGAGCTTGCCGTCGGGGCTGCGGGTGCCCTCGGGGTAGATGCCGAGCTGCTCGCCGCGCGCCAGGACCTGCAGGCCGGTGCGGAGTGACGCCTCGGACGCCTTGCCGCCGGAGCGGTCGATCGGCAGCTGGCCGATGGCGTTGAAGAACGTCTTCGTCGCCCAGCCCTTCAGCCCGCGACCCGTGAAGTAGTCACTCTTCGCCAGGAACGACAGGCGACGGTCGAGCACCGCCGGCAGGATCACCGAGTCGATGAACGAGATGTGGTTCGACGCGAAGATGACCGGCCCCTTGGCCGGCACGTGCTCGCGGCCGACGACCCAGGGCCGGAACAGGGTCAGGATGAGCGGACCGAGCACGAAGTTCTTCAGCAGCCAGTAGGTCATCGACGACTCCAGGTGGTGGGTGGCCCGGGTGGTGGGGAGGCCCGATGCTACGCCGTGCGGGCGTGGATGCGGGCGAGGTCGGCCGCACCGACGACGCCGGCGTCGTTGACCAGCTCGGCGATCACGAAGTCCGGCTCGGGGTGGTAGCCACGCGCCGGCAGGTTGTTGAGGTACGCCTGCTTGATCGGGTCGAGCAGTCGGTCCCCCGCGCTGGCGACACCGCCGCCGAACACGAAGAGCTGCGGGTCGAGCACCGCGGACAGCGACGCGCAGGCCTCGCCGAGGTGCCGACCGAGCCGACGGAGGGCCGCGAGGGCACCCGGGTCGTCGGCCAGGATGAGGTCGCCCACGATCTTGCCGTCGAGCTGGCCGCCGTTGTCGGCGCGGGCGTCGGCCAGGGCCGACCCGATACCGCCGGCGTCGGCGACGTCGTTCGCCATGCGCTGCAGGGCACGGCCGGAGCCGTACTGCTCGATGCAGCCGCGGGCGCCGCAGCCGCAGGGCAGGCCGTTCGGCACGATGCGGAGGTGCCCGATCTCGCCGCCGGTGCCGAAGCCGCCGCGGAACAGGCGGTCCTCGGTCACGATGGCGCCGCCGACGCCGGTGCCGATGGTGAGCATGGTCATGTCGGACACGAGCCGACCGGCACCGAAGCGGAACTCGGCCCAGCCGGCGGCGTTCGCGTCGTTGTCCACCGTGATGTGCAGGTCGCCGAGGCGTTGCTGCAGCTTCTGGCGGAGCGGTTCGTTCCGCCACCGGATGTTCGGCGTGTAGTAGACGATCGACTGCGAGGCGTCGATGAACCCGGGGGCTGCGACCCCCACGGCGCCGACCTGGTGGAGCGAGCTGAGTCGCTCGACCATCGAGACGACGTCGTCGAGCATGGCGTTCGGGTCCGCAGCGTTGGTGGCCACGCGGTCCTCGGCGACGATCTCGCCCAGTTCCGTCACGACCGCACCCGCGATCTTGGTGCCCCCGATGTCGATTCCGATGGCGTGCACGAGCAACGAGCCTACCGGTTCGCCGCGAAGTCACGGAACGCCCGGTCAGGCGTCCTATGCTGGCGGTGTCGCCTCGGTGTTGAGGCGCACTCGAGTCGAACCGGCAGACAAGGGAGTCACCGTGAACGATCAGCGTCCTGCACGCAGCAGCGCCTCCACCGACACGGCCACCGCTGGCAGCGCGGCCAGCGGGACCACGCCGTCAGCCGGGAGGCACGCCACACCGCCCAGCGCCGGCCCGGCCGCCCCGGCCCAGGACCCCCCGGCCACCGCGGCCCACAGCGGCCCGGTCGCACCGGACCACGGCTCGGCAGCGCGGCTCCTCGGCGACCGCGCCCGTCTGACGCCCGAGCGACCGATCCTCGCCCAGCGCCACGGCGACACCTGGACGACCTTCACCGCAGCGGAGACGCTCGCGAAGGTCCGCGGCATCGCGAAGGGCTTCGTGGCCGCCGGCCTCGAACCGGGCGCGCACGTCGCGATCCTGTCGCGCACCCGCCTCGAGTGGACCCTGGTCGACTTCGCCGTGTGGACAGCCGGCCTGGTGTCCGTCCCCGTGTACGAGACGAGCTCCCCCGACCAGGTGCGCTGGATCCTGTCCGACTCGGAGGCGGTCGCCATCGTGGTCGAGCAGGAGGAGCACGCCCGCCGCGTCGCCTCCATCGCACCCGACCTGCCGGCCCTCGGTCAGCACTGGACGATCGACGGCGGCGGCCTCGACGACCTGACGCGACTCGGCGAGGACGTCTCCGACGACCAGCTCGACGCCCGCACCGCGAACGTGCACGGCCACGACGACGCCACGATCATCTACACCTCGGGCAGCACGGGCCGCCCGAAGGGCTGCGTCCTGCGGCACGACAACTTCACCGCCACGGTGGAGGGCGCGAGCGAGGCGATGCCCGAGGTCGTCGCCGACGGTGCGTCCACCCTGCTGTTCATCCCGCTCGCCCACGTCTTCGCCCGGTTCATCGCCGCGATGTCGGTGTCCGCCGGCGTCCTCGTCGGCCACGAGCCGGACACCAAGGACCTGATGCGCGCGGTCTCGACCTTCAAGCCGACGTTCCTGCTCGCGGTCCCCCGGGTGTTCGAGAAGATCTACAACTCCGCCGAGCAGAAGGCCGACCTCGGCGGCAAGGGCAGGATCTTCCGAGCCGCTGCCGACACCGCGGTCGCGCACTCCGAGGCCCTCGCAGCCGGCAAGGTGCCGTTCCTGCTCGGGCTGAAGTTCAAGCTGTTCGACCGGCTCGTGTACGCCAAGCTCCGCGACGCGCTCGGCGGCCGGGTCGAGTACGCGGTCAGCGGGTCGGCTCCGCTCTCCCCGCGGCTCTCGCACTTCTTCCGGTCGATCGGGGTGCTCATCCTCGAGGGCTACGGCCTGACGGAGACGACGGCCCCCGCCACGGTCAACCGCGCCCGGGAGCTCCGCATCGGGACGGTCGGCCGCGCGCTGCCCGGCATCGAGGTCCGGATCGCCGACGACGGCGAGATCCTGATCCGCGGCGTCGACGTCTTCGACCGGTACTGGCGCAACGACGAGGCGACCGAGAAGGCGTTCGTCGACGGATGGTTCCGCACCGGCGACCTCGGCCGGATCGACGCGGACGGGGTGCTCACGGTCACCGGCCGCGCCAAGGAACTCATCGTCACCGCGAGCGGCAAGAACGTCGCGCCGGCACCGCTCGAGGACGGCATCCGCGAGCACCCACTCATCGGCCAGGTCGTGGTCGTCGGCGAGGGCAAGCCGTTCGTCGCCGCCCTCGTCACCCTCGACCGGGAGATGCTGCCCGGGTGGTGCGAGACGCGCGGCATCACGCCGGCCCTGTCCGCGCACGAGGCCGCCTACGACGAGCGGGTGCTCTCCGCCGTGCAGGAGGCCATCGACGCCGCGAACGGTCGGGTCTCGCGCGCCGAGTCGGTCCGGTCGTTCACGATCCTCGACACGGACCTCACCGAGGGCTCGGGACACCTCACGCCGAAGCTGACGATCAAGCGGTCGGTGATCCTGAAGGACTTCGCCGCCGACATCGACCACATCTACTCCGGGTCGAAGGTGCAGACGACGGCGACGCCCGTCATCGAGGGCCGGCGCCGCAACCGCTCGTAGCGGGCGTCGGGCGTACCGGGTCGATCCGGGCGTACCAGGTCGATCCGGGCGTACCAGGTCGGTTCTTCCGACCAGGTACGCCCGATTCCGCCAGGCACGCGCGGGTTGCAGACGCAAACGCCTGGAGGCCCGGTGCCGGTCCGGCGGACCTGCGCCGGGCCTCCAGGGGTTGCCACGCGCGGGGCGCGACCCCGATGACCGGGCGTATTCAGGCGTACCTAGTCGTTTCGGGCCTACCGGGTCGATCCGGGTCGTTTCGGGCGTACCGGGTCAGTTCTTACGACCAGGTACGCCTGATTCCGCCAGGTTCGCGCGGGGCCGCCCCCGCCACCCGGTCGGTCCGGGCGTACCGGGTCGATTCGGGCGTACCGGGTCGATTCGGGCGTACCGGGTCGATTCGGGCGTACCGGGTCGATTCTTCCGACCAGGTACGCCCGATTCCGCCAGGTTCGCGCGGGGCTTCCCCCGCCACCCGGTCAACCCGGGCGTACCCGGTCAATTCGGGCGTACCGGGTCGATCCGGGCGTACCGCGTCGATCCGTGCGTACCGGGTCGTTTCGGGCGTACCGGGTCGATTCGGGAGTACCGGGTCGTCCCGGGCGTACCGGGTCAGTTCTTTAGACCAGGTACGCCCCGTTTCCCCAGGTACGCGCGGGGCCGCCCCCGCCACCCGGTCGATCCGGGCGTACCAGGTCGATCCGGGCGTACCGGGTCGATTCTTTCGACCAGGTACGCCCGATTCCGCCAGGTGCGCGCGGCGGTGCAGCGCAACGGCCTGGAGGCCCGGATCACGTCCGTCGGACGTGATCCGGGCCTCCAGGCCGTTCAGCGGGCGCCGGGGGCGCCTGCGGGGGTCAGGCCTCCTGCGACTGCTCCGTCGCGGGGGCGTCGAGGACGGCGGTCGAACCGGTCGTGACGGTGGTCTCGGCAGGTCGACGGTTGGTGCGGGTGCGGTGCGAGCTCAGCTCGTCGTTCTGACTGGTCATGCGGGAGTCCTGGGGGGATGGGATGGTGTGTCGGTGGGAGGCCGACAGCAGCACGGTACCTCCTCGTCAGGACAAAGCGACAATCCCCCGTGGGGGTGTCACACCCGAGTTCACAGCCCGCGAACGCGGGCCTGTGCGAGCGCTCAGTGGAACCAGTCCTGCGCGCGGATGTCGCGCAGTGCCTGCCGCCGGATCTCGGGGTCGAGCGTCATCACGTAGACCGTGCCGTCGAGGTGGTCGCACTCGTGCTGGAGCGCCTCGGCCATCAGGCCGGTGCCCTCGAGCACGACCTCGTCGCCGTCGACGTCGACGCCGCGCACCTTCGCATACGGGTACCGGCGCGTCGGGTAGCCGAGCCCCGGGACGGAGAGGCACCCTTCTTCCATGAGCTCGGGCTCCCCGGAGACCTCGACGAGCTCGGGGTTGAGCACGTAGCCGACCTCGCCGTCGACGTTGTACGAGAACGCGCGGAGCCCGACGCCGATCTGCGGCGCGGCCACACCGGCACGCCCGGGTTCCTCGACGGTGTCGACGAGGTCCTGCACGAGGTCACGGACGCCGGGGCTGCCGAGCAGTTCGGGTCGGATCTGGTCGGCCGGCGAACGGAGGATGGGGTCGCCGAACAGGCGGATGGGACGGACGGTCAATTTACTGCAGCACCACCAGGAGGTCGCCGGCGTCCACCTGCTGGGTCACCGGGATCGCGAGTCGGCCGACGGTGCCCGACACGGGCGCCGTGATGGCCGCTTCCATCTTCATCGCCTCGATGCTCGCCACGGCCGCACCGGCCTCGACGACGTCACCGACGGCGACCTTGAGCGTCACCACGCCGGAGAACGGCGCGGCCACGTGCTTGGGGTCGGACGGGTCGGCCTTCTCGGCAGCCTTCGTCTCGACCTCGACCGAACGGTCGCGGACGGCGACCGGGCGGAGCTGCCCGTTCATCGTCGCCATGACCGTGCGGATGCCCTTGTCGTCCACCTCGCCGATCGCCTCGAGCCCGACGAACAGGTCGACGCCCTTGCCGAGCGGCACGCTGTGCTCCTGCCCGGGGCGCAGCCCGTACAGGTAGTCGACGGTCGGCACGACGGAGAGGTCGCCGTACTGCTCCCGGACCCGCGCGAACTGCTGCGTGGGCTGTGGGAAGAGCAGACGGTTGAGGGCCTGCTGCCGATCGGGCCCGGGCGCCTCCAGGTGTGCCCGTTCGTCCGCGGGCACCGGTGTGATCTCGAGTCGGACCTCGCGCCCGGCCAGGACCTTCGAGCGGAACGGCTCGGGCCAGCCGCCGGGCAGGTCGCCCAGCTCGCCGGCCATGAACCCGATCACGGAGTCCGGGATGTCGTACTTGTCGGGGTTCTGCTCGAAGTCGACCGGGTCGGCACCGACCGCGGCGAGCTGCAGCGCGAGGTCTCCGACGACCTTCGACGACGGCGTCACCTTGGTGGGGCGTCCGAGGATCCGGTTCGCCTCGGCGTACCAGTCCTCGACCTGCTCGAACCGGTCGCCGAGTCCGAGGGCGATGGCCTGCTGGCGGAGGTTCGACAGCTGCCCGCCGGGGATCTCGTGCTTGTAGACACGCCCGGTCGGACCGGCGAGACCGGACTCGAACGGGGCGTAGACACGACGGACCGACTCCCAGTACGGCTCGAGGTCACCGACGGCGTCGAGGGACAGGCCGGTGTCGCGCTCGGTGTGGGCCAGGGCTGCGACCAGGGCGGACATGCTCGGCTGGCTCGTCGTGCCGGCCATCGGCGCCGCGGCCACGTCGACCGCGTCGGCCCCGGCCCGCGCGGCGGCGAGCAGGGTCGCGAGCTGGCCGCCGGCGGTGTCGTGGGTGTGCACGTGCACGGGCTGGTCGAAGCGCTCCCGCAGGGCGGTGACGAGCTTCTCGGCCGCACCGGCACGGAGGAGCCCCGCCATGTCCTTGATGCCGATGACGTGCGCGCCGGCCTCGACCATCTGCTCCGCCAGGCGGAGGTAGTAGTCGAGCGTGTAGAGGTCCTCCGCGGGGTCGAGGAGGTCGGCGGTGTAGCAGAGCGCCGCCTCGGCGACGGCCGTGCCGGTCGCGAGCACGGCCTCCAGGGCTGGACGCAGCTGGCTGACGTCGTTCAACGCGTCGAACACGCGGAAGACGTCGACGCCGGACCGAGCCGCCTCGTCGACGAAGGCGTCGGTGACCTCGGTCGGGTAGGGCGTGTACCCGACGGTGTTGCGACCGCGCAGCAGCATCTGGATCGGGATGTTCGGCATCGCGACACGGAGGGCGGTCAGGCGCTCCCAGGGGTCCTCGCCGAGGAACCGGAGCGCCACGTCGTAGGTGGCACCGCCCCAGGCTTCGACGCTCAGCAGCTGCGGGGTGAGCCGTGCGACGTGCGGCGCGACGGCGACGAGGTCCTTCGTGCGGACCCGGGTGGCGAGGAGTGACTGGTGGGCGTCCCGCATCGTCGTCTCGGTCACCGCGAGGGCCGTCTGGGCGCGGAGGGACTTCGACCACTCGACCGGACCCATCGCCAGCAGGCGGTCACGCTGGCCCTCGGGCACCGGCGTCGTCAGGTCGAGGGCAGGGAGCTTGTCGGCCGGATCGGTGACCAGCGGCGACCGCTCGCCGTTCGGCTTGTTCACCGTGACGTCGGCGAGCCAGGTGAGGACCTTCGTGCCGCGGTCCTTCGAGACGTGTCCGCCGAAGAGCTGCGGACGTTCCTCGATGAACTTCGTCGAGACGTCACCGCGGGCGAAGTCCGGGTCCTCGAGCACGGCCTGCAGGAACGGGATGTTGGTGCTGACCCCGCGGATGCGGAACTCGGCGAGGGCACGCTTGGCCCGGGACACCGCCGCCGGGAAGTCGCGACCCCGGCACGTCATCTTCGCGAGCATCGAGTCGAAGTGCGGGCTGATCTGCGCGCCGGTGGCGACGGTGCCGCCGTCGAGCCGGACGCCCGCGCCGCCGGGGCTGCGGTAGGTGCTGATCCGGCCGGTGTCCGGGCGGAAGCCCTGCGTAGGGTCCTCCGTCGTGATGCGGGTCTGCAGGGCCGCGCCGTGCACGTGCACCCTGTCCTGCGACAGGCCGAGGTCGGCGAGGCTCTCCCCCGCCGCGATGCGCATCTGCGACTGCACGAGGTCGACGTCGGTGACCTCTTCGGTGACCGTGTGCTCGACCTGGATCCGCGGGTTCATCTCGATGAAGACGTGCTGGCCCTCGCGCTCGCCCTCGGTGTCGAGGAGGAACTCGACGGTGCCGGCGTTGACGTACCCGATCGACCGGGCGAAGGCCACGGCATCGCGGTGCAGGGCCTGTGCGATCGCGGGGTCGAGGTTCGGTGCCGGAGCGATCTCGACGACCTTCTGGTTGCGCCGCTGCACCGAGCAGTCGCGCTCGAAGAGGTGGATGGTGCCCGCGTCGGTGCCGGTCGAGTCGGCGAGGATCTGCACCTCGATGTGCCGTGGGCGGATGACGGCCTGCTCGAGGAACATCGTCGGGTCGCCGAAGGCACTGTCGGCCTCGCGCATCGCCGCTTCGAGGGCGTCACGCAGCTCGGGCTTCGTCTCGACGCGACGCATGCCACGCCCACCACCACCGGCGACGGCCTTGGCGAAGACCGGGAACCCGATCGCGTCGGCACCGGCGATCAGTTCGTCGATGTCGCGGCTCGCGGGGGTGCTCGCGAGGACCGGGACGCCGGCCGCGACCGCGTGCTCCTTCGCGGTGACCTTGTTGCCCGCCATCTCGAGCACGTGCTCGCCCGGACCGATGAACGTGATGCCGGCAGCAGCGGCAGCGGCGGCGAGCTCCGGGTTCTCGGACAGGAAGCCGTACCCGGGGTAGATGGCGTCGGCACCCGACTCGCGGGCGACACGGATGATCTCGGAGACGTCCAGGTACGCCCGGACCGGGTGGCCCCGCTCCCCGATCAGGTAGGCCTCGTCGGCCTTGAGCCGGTGCAGGGAGTTCCGGTCCTCGTACGGGTAGACGGCGACCGTACGGGCCCCCAACTCGTAGGCGGCACGGAACGCGCGGATGGCGATCTCGCCACGGTTCGCAACGAGGATCTTCGTGAACACGACGTCCCTTTCAGCCCGGGTTGAGGTGAGACAACCCTAGTGGCGGTAACGTTGCTCAACGTGCATGTACTCAGCGTGAGCTCCCTCAAGGGTGGTGTCGGCAAGACGACGGTGACGCTCGGCCTGACCTCGGCCGCGTTCGCCAAGGGACTGCGCACGCTGGTGGTGGATCTGGACCCGCAGTCCGACGTCTCCACGGGCCTCGACATCAACCTCGCCGGCCACCTCAACGTCGCCGACGTCCTCGAGAACCCGAAGGAGAAGATCGTCCGTCAGGCGATCGCCCCCTCGGGCTGGACGAAGGGGTCGCAGGGCAAGATCGACGTCATGGTCGGGTCGCCCTCCGCGATCAACTTCGACGGCCCGCACCCGTCGATCCGCGACATCTGGAAGCTCGAAGAGGCCCTGGCCAACGTCGAGCAGGACTACGAGCTCGTGCTCATCGACTGCGCGCCGTCGTTGAACGCCCTGACCCGCACCGCGTGGGCCGCGTCCGACCGTGTCACCGTCGTCACCGAGCCCGGCCTGTTCTCCGTCGCCGCCGCCGACCGCGCCCTGCGCGCCATCGAGGAGATCCGCCGCGGACTCTCCCCGCGCCTGCAGCCCCTCGGCATCATCGTGAACCGTGCCCGCGTGCAGTCGCTCGAGCACCAGTTCCGCATCAAGGAGCTCCGCGACATGTTCGGGCCCCTCGTGCTCTCCCCGCAGCTGCCGGAGCGCACCTCGCTCCAGCAGGCGCAGGGTGCCGCGAAGCCGCTGCACGTGTGGCCCGGTGAGTCCGCGCAGGAGATGGCGAAGAACTTCGACCAGCTGCTCGAGCGCATCATGCGCACCGGCAAGATCGGTCCGTACGCCGAGGGCGGCGCCGCGTAGGTCGCTGCACTCTGGCGGTCGGGCGGTCGAGGTCGTCGCGCTCGTCGCGCTCGTCGCCCGAGTGGTCACGACATGCCGCCCACTTGCGCCGAGTGGTCACCAACTGTCGTCAGGCAGCGTCGCAGGCGACGGTTCGTGACACCTCGGCGACGCGCACGCGGCAGGTCGCGACCGCTCTGGGACAGCCGGGAGGCCCGTCC
>NZ_JAHEWS010000018.1:0-76662 GCF_018598405.1 Curtobacterium flaccumfaciens
CTCGACCTGCTCCGACCGATCTACGCGCAGACCGCGACCTACGGCCACTTCGGCCGCGAGCTCCCCGGGTTCACGTGGGAGCAGCTCGACCGTGTCGAGGAACTCCGCGCCGCCGCAGGACTCGTCGCCGCGACCGTCTGAAGCACCGCGTGACCACCGTCGCGCGCGTCGTCCTCGACTCGCCGCTCCCGCAGTTGGACCGTCTGTTCGACTACCGGGTGCCGGCCGAGCTCGAGGACGACTGCGTCGCGGGGGTCCGCGTCAAGGTGCCGCTGCGCACCGGCGCCCGGATGTCCGACGGCTACGTGGTCGAGATCGTCACCGAGGGCGAGTACCCGGGGGAGCTCAGCCAGATCGAGGCCGTGCTGTCCCCGGTGCCCGTGCTCGCGCCGGAGATCTGGACCCTCGCGCGCGCCGTCGCCGACCGGGCCGCGGGTGTCGCCTCCGACGTCCTGCGCCTCGCCGTGCCCCCGCGGCAGGTGCGCGCCGAGAAGGCCTGGCTCGCCCGGGACACCGCGTGGTCGCCCCCGCCGGTGACCGCCCCGCCCGTCACCGGCTACGCCGACGGCGTCCTGGAGGCCGTGGTGACGGAACACGGACGCGCCGCGGTCGCCGCTGTGCCCCAGCCTGTGGCGTTGGGTGACGCGGACGAGCCGGTCTGGGTGCCGGGGTGGGCCGCGACGCTCGCCCAGGCTGCCGCGCACACGGTGGCGGCCGAGCAGTCCGCGGTGATCGCCGTGCCGGACTTCCGCGACGTCATCGACCTCGAGCGTGCCCTGCTCGCCGTGCTGCCACCGGAGCGGGTGGTGCGGTTCGACGCCAAGCAGACGAACGGGCAGCGCGCGAAGGCCCTGCTGCAGGCCCGCACGCACCCGGTGGTCGCGATCGGCAACCGCACGGCGATGTACGCGCCGGCGACCGACCTGGGCCTCATCGCGATGTGGGACGACGGCGACGCCTCGTTCATCGAGCAGCGGGCGCCCTACGTGCACACGCGCGACGTCGCCCTGGTGCGGGCTGCCCAGTCCGGGGCGGCCCTGCTGTTCGTGTCGCACGCGCGCAGCACCGACGTGCAGCGCCTGGTCGAGCTGCACTGGCTGCAGGACGTCGTGCCGTACCGCGTGAAGACCCCGAAGGTCATCCCCACCGTGCAGCAGACCGGAGCGGAGGGGTTCGCCGCACAGGCGCGCATCCCGAGTTCCGCCTGGCGAGCCGCGCGCGAGGCCAGCCAGCACGGTGCCGTCCTGGTGCAGGTCGCGAGCCCGGGCTTCGGCACCGGGCTGGTCTGTGCCGAGTGCGGCGAACGCGCGCACTGTCGCGTCTGCGGCGGGCCGCTCGGCAGCCCGCACCGCGGCGCCACGCCCCAGTGCCGGTTCTGCGGCGCGCTGGCTGTCGGCTTCCGCTGCCCGACGTGCGGCAACGGCACGGTCAAGCCGGTCGGCCAGGGGGCGCAACGGACGGCCGACGAACTCGGGCGCGCGTTCCCGGGCACGCGGATCGTCGTCGCCGACGGCTCACGCCCGCTCGACGAGGTCCCCGCCCGCCCGTCCGTGGTGGTCGCCACCCGGGGGGCCGAGCCGTCGGTGCCGGGGGGCTACGCGTGCGTGCTGCTGCTCGACGGCGAGAAGATGCTCGCCCGCGAAGGGCTGCGCGTGCAGGAGGACGTCCTGCGCTTCTGGACGAACGCCGCGGCGAAGTCGGCTCCCGGCGCGGAGGTGTACCTGGTCGGGATCGGCGGGCCGCTCGCGTCGGCGATGGCCCTGTGGCGACTCGACGGGCCGGCACACGACGAACTGACCGACCGCCGTGAGCTGCACTTCCCACCGGCGGTCCGGGTGGCGACGATGACCGGCACCGACGAGGCCGTCACCGCCGCGGTCGAGGCCCTCGGCGACGCCGTCGTCGGTCCGGTGCTCGGGCCGGTGCCGGTGGAGGACGACGCCCTGCCCGGCACGGTCCGGGCGATCGTGCGGTTCCCGTACGCACACGGGGCGGAGGTCGCGGCGACGCTGAAGGCCGAGGTCATCCGGCGCTCCTCGACGCGGCGCGTGCTCAAGGGCGGCAACCGCAGACGGGCCGCCCCGACCCTCCGGGTGCGGCTCGACGACGCGGAGCCGTTCTCCGAGGTCTGAGCCGGCCGGTCCCGCGTGGGCCCGATTGCTGCCCGACGCAGAACGACACCGTCGACGTCGTCGGACGTCGGCGGTGTCGTTCGGGGTCTGCCGCCTTGAGGCGACCGGCTGTGCGGGTCAGGCGTTGGCCGGCCGACGGCGCTCGCGCGGCAGCACGACGCCGAGGGCGACCATGCCGATGGCGAGCACGAGGTGCAGCCAGTTGTCGGCGTTGTTCAGCGGCACGAAGTTCGCACCCGAGCTGTGGCCGGCGGTGAACAGGCCGTAGATCCACAGGACGAAGTAGACGATCCCGCCGATCACGAGGTACATCCGCGAGCCCGAGGCACGGGCGGCGGCGAGCAGGCCGACGACGCCGAACAGCAGGTGCACGATGTTGTGCAGGACCGACACCTGGAAGATGCCGAGCAGCATCGCCATCGACTCGTGCCCGGCCCCGGCCAGGTCGCCCGTGGTGATGCCGGGGATGAACCCGGCGATCCCGACGAGCAGGAACACGATGCCGACCACGAGGGCGGCCTTTTGGACGGACGAACCGGCGTAGCGGTTGGTGGCGGTGGTGACGTCGCTCATGGTGTCTCCTGATCTCAGCGCGGTTGCGCGGGGTTGGTGGGCACGCCGTGGGAAGGCGGGTTGATCGTCGGACCGGCCGTGGCCGGCGTGACGTCCGCGGGTGCCGAAGCCCCCGCGGATGCTTCGGGGAGGTGCTCCGGCACGGAGCCGGTCGGCTCCGCACCGCCGTCCAGGGCCTCGATCCGGTGGCGGATCCGTTCCAGCACCGGCAACCGTGCGCCGTGGGCGTTCTCGTGATCGAGCAGCACCCGGAGCTGCTCGCGGTCGAGGGCCGTCAGGTGCTCGGTCAGGTTGCCGAGCGGGACGTGGTCGAAGTCCGGTATCGGGAGTTCTCGGTCGGTCATGGTGCTCCTTCCGTCGATGCAGCCAGAACGTACGCAGCCCGCGCTCTGCCGGCGCACAGGATGAGTCTGCCGCCGCGCGCTCCGGACAGATGTGCGGAGCGGGGCGGTCCCGTCGACGTGGGAAGATCGAACCCATGCGTCTCGTCGTCGCCGGCAGCCCCGCTGCGGCCGTCCCCACCCTCCGCCGTCTGGCGGCGTCCGACCACGAGATCGTCGCGGTGCTCACGCGGCCGGCCACCCCGCAGGGCCGCAAGCGCGTCCTCACCCCGACCCCGGTGGCCGTCGTCGCCACGGAGCTCGGACTGCCGGTGATCGAGGCCTCGCGTGTCGACGAAGGCGTCACCGCGCGGATCGCGGAACTCGACGTCGACCTCGGCGTGATCGTCGCCTACGGCGCACTGCTCCGCCGCCCCGCCCTCGATGCCCCACGGCACGGCTGGATCAACCTGCACTTCTCCGACCTGCCGGCGTACCGCGGTGCGGCTCCCGTGCAGCGTGCGGTGATGGCCGGCGACGCCCGGACGGCCGCGACGGTCTTCCAGCTGGTCGAGGCGCTCGACGCCGGCCCGGTCTACGCCGCGCGCCCGTTCGCCATCGACCCGGAGGCGACCTCGGGCGAGGTCCTCGCCGCGATGGCCGAGGTCGGTGCCGACGTGGTCGCCGACGTCGTCGACGGCATCGCCGCCGGCACCGCCGTCGCGACCGAGCAGTCCGGCGAGCCGACCCTCGCCCCGAAGCTCACGATCGACGACGGCCGCATCGACTTCGCCGCGCCCGCCGCCACCGTGCACGCGCGGCTGCGCGGCGTCACGCCCGAGCCCGGCGCCTACGCCCACCTGGGCGAGACCCGCGTGAAGCTGCTCCGCAGCAACCGACCGGGAGGCACGGGGGACCCCGCCCCGTCGCTCGCGCCCGGCGCACTCGCACTCCACGGCGGTCGGCTGCTGGTCGGGACCGCCGACACCCCGCTGGTGCTGCTCGAGGTGCAGCCCGCCGGCAAGAAGGCGATGGACGCTGCCGCCTGGGCCCGTGGCCTCGGCGAACTGGACGGGAAGGTCCTCGCATGAGCCCCCAGACGAAGCCCCAGGGTGCCCGCCGCGGGCCCCGACCCGTGAGCGCCCGCCGGGTCGCGTTCGACGTGCTCCGCGCCGTGCAGGTGGACGACGCCTACGCGAACCTGCTGCTGCCGACGCGTATCCGACGCGCCGGGCTCACCGCCCGCGACGCCGGGTTCGCGACCGAGCTCACCTACGGCTCGATCCGGATGCTCGGTCGGTACGACGTGATCATCGCCCTCGCATCCGGTCGTCGTGCCGAGAACATCGAGGCGGACGTCCTCGACGTGATGCGCCTCGGTGCGCACCAGCTGCTCGCCATGCGCACGCCGACGCACGCCGCCGTCGACGCCACGGTCGAGCTCGCCCGCGAGGTCGGTGCCCGCCGCGCCACCGGGTTCGTCAACGCGGTGATGCGCAAGATCGCCGCCCGCACCGATGAGGAGTGGGACGCCCTGATCACCGAGGGCCGGGCCGGTGACGCCCTGCTCGCCACCCGCTGGTCGCACCCGGTCTGGGTCGTCTCGGCACTCCGCGACGCCCTGGCCGCCGAACGCTCCCGCGACGAGCTCGCCGCCCTGCTCGCCGCCGACAACGCCGCGCCCCGGGTGCAGCTCGCGGCCCTGCCCGGACTCGCCACCGACGAGGACATCGCCACCGCGACCGCCCGCACCGCCCCGGACGGCGACACCGACGCCGCGTTCGCCGACGCGACCGGTGCGGACGACGTGCCCGCGGCCCTGGTGCCGGCCGACGACGAACCGGAGGCCGACGGCGCGACGGGCACCGTGCCTCCCGTCCGGACCAGCGAGCCCGTCCTGCAGGCGGACGCCGCGCCGGTGTCGCCCGTCGGCATCCGCGGCATCAGCGGCGACCCGGCGCGCGTGCCGGGCGTCGCCGCCGGACGCCTGCGCGTGCAGGACGAGGGGTCACAGCTCGCCGCGCTGGCGCTCAGTCGCTCGTCTGCGGTGCGCGCGGGGGAGCGGTGGCTCGACATGTGCGCCGGCCCCGGTGGGAAGGCCGCGCTGCTCGCCGCCGAGGCGCAGCAGGGCGGCGCGACCCTGGTCGCCAACGAACTCGTGCCGGCCCGGGCCGGACTCGTGCGGAACGCCCTCGGCGTGTTCGGCGAGCACGTGCGGGTCGTGGAGGGCGACGCGCGTCGGTACGGACGCGACGGCACCGGGATGACCTTCGACCGCATCCTGCTCGACGCCCCGTGCACCGGGCTCGGCGCGCTGCGTCGCCGGCCGGAGGCGCGCTGGCGGAAGCTCCCCGAGGACGTCGAGGAGCTCGCAGCCCTGCAGACCGAACTGCTCGACGCGGCCGTGCGGGTGCTCGCACCGGGCGGGACGCTCGCGTACGTGACGTGCTCGCCGCACCTGGCCGAGACCCGCGGGCAGGTGGACGCCCTGATGGGGCGGCACGGCGACCGGCTCGAGCAGCTCGACACCGCGACGATCGTCCGTGGCGTCGCCGCACGCGACCCCGAGGTCGCGGACGGCGCCACCGCGCAGCTCTGGCCGCACCGCATCGGGACGGACGCGATGTTCATCGCGCTGTTCCGTCGCGTCGACTGAGGCGGTTGCTCCGTCGGAACGCTTCTGATATGTTGGTTCCACAAGACCGGTTCCGCCTGCGAAAGCAGGTCCAGGGCCGGTCCTCTTCGTGTGGGGGTGCGTTGAGCGAGGTCAAGGCGTTCCGGTCGACCAGACAACAGGTCGCGTTGCTCGAGGCCCGCGGGATGGACGTCGGGGACCACGACGTCGCGGTCGAGCTGCTGCGGCGGGTCAGCTACTACCGCCTCAGCGGGTACTGGTACTCGTTCCGTCGGCTGCGGTCCGGGCACCGGAGCGACGACTTCGCTACGGGCACTCGTCTGGCTGACGTGGTCTCCCTCTACGACTTCGACGCCCGCCTCCGGACCACGGTCTTCGACGCGATCGCGCCGATCGAACTCGCCGTCCGAGCCGCACTCGGCCATGAACTGGGGCGGCTCGACCCCTGCGCCCACCTGGAGCCGGCGCTGCTCGGCGTGCTCGCCCGGTCGGGTGACCAGTACGCCGACTGGCGCCGTCGCCACGACCGTGAGGTCGGGCGGTCCCGAGAGGACTTCGTCGAGCACCACCGACTCGCGTACGGCGGGACCCTGCCAGTGTGGGCCGCCGTCGAGCTCATGGACTGGGGGAGTCTGAGCCGGCTCTTCGGGTTCGCACCGCCGATGGTGCAGACCGTGGTCGCCGGAGCGTTCGGGCTGAGGCCGCCGCAGTTCTCCTCGTGGCTCCGTGCGCTGAACGTCGTCCGCAACGCCTGTGCCCACCACGGGCGGTTGTTCAACCGGGTGTACCCGAAGCGCCCCCGCCTGCCGCGCGGAGGGACGCACGACGGACTCGACCTCGCCGCCCACGCGATGAACCGGACCTACGGCCAGCTGACGCTGGTGCAGTACCTTCGCCAGGCCCGCGGCATCGGGCCATCACGGCTGCTCGCCGGAGCGATGGCTGCCTACCCACCGATCACGCTGGTCCCCTTCGAACAGACGGGGGCGCCAGCGGACTGGAACGCCACGTCTCTCTGGCCCTGACCGCGGGCCTCCAGCGGCACGCCGGTAGGCTTGCCCGGTGACGATCCGCATCTCGCCGAGCATCCTGTCCGCCGACTTCGCGAACCTCGAGCGCGAACTCCAGCGCATCGAGACCGCTGACCTGGTGCACGTCGACGTGATGGACAACCACTTCGTGCCGAACCTCACGCTCGGGCTGCCGATCGTGCAGCGTCTGCAGCAGGTGTCGCCGGTGCCGCTCGACGTGCACCTGATGATCACCGACGCCGACTCCGAGGCGCCGAAGTACGCCGAGACCGGTGCGTCGAGCGTCACGTTCCACTTCGAGGCCGCCGACGACCCGGTGGCGACCGCCGCCGCGATCCGGTCGAACGGTGCCCGTGCGGCCGTCGCCGTGAAGCCCGGCACCCCGATCACGCAGGTGCTGCACCACCTCGACGCCTACGACATGATCCTGCTGATGACCGTCGAGCCCGGGTTCGGCGGCCAGTCCTTCATGCCGTCCGTGATGCCGAAACTCGCCGACGCCCGTGCCGCGATCGACGCCTCGGGGCTCGACGTCTGGCTCGAGGTGGACGGCGGCATCGCGGTCGACACCGTGCCCGAGGCCGTGCGGAGCGGTGCCGACACGCTGGTCGCGGGCTCAGCGGTGTACGGCGGCGAGCCCGCCGCGCGCATCGCCGACCTGCGCGAAGCCGCCGCCCGGGCACGCTCGTGACCGGGGGAGCGCCGGACGGAACCGGCGTCACCGAGGCGACCACCGCCTCCCGTCCGGACGGTGCGTCGGAAGCGTCAGCGGAGACCGGTAGCCTGGTGAGCGTGAAGACGTTCGACGACCTGTTCCAGGAGCTGACCGAGAAGGCGCAGACGCGCCCCGAGGGCTCCGGCACCGTCGCCGAACTGGACGCCGGCGTGCACCAGATCGGCAAGAAGATCGTGGAAGAAGCCGCCGAGGTCTGGATGGCGGCCGAGTACGAGGGCGACGAGCGCACCTCGGAGGAGATCTCGCAGCTGATCTACCACCTCCAGGTCCTCATGGTCGCCAAGGGACTCACCCCGGCGGACGTCTGGCGACATCTGTAGGAAGCGCCGCCCGGCGCACCCACCACCGCCGACGACCCCACAGAAAGCAGACCCCCTGATGCTCCGCATCGCCGTGCCCAACAAGGGTTCCCTGTCCGAGACCGCGTCCGACATGCTGCGGGAGGCCGGGTACGCCGGCCGCCGCGACCCGAAGGCGCTGCACCTGCTCGACGAGCGCAACGGCGTCGAGTTCTTCTTCCTCCGTCCCCGCGACATCGCAACCTACGTCGGGTCCGGCGCACTCGACGTCGGCGTCACCGGCCGCGACCTGCTGCTCGACTCCGGGTCCGAGGCGCACGAGGTCGACGCGCTCGGATTCGCGGACTCCACCTTCCGCTTCGCCGGCATCCCCGGTCGGTTCGCCTCGCTGCAGGACCTCGACGGAGTGCGGGTGGCGACGAGCTACCCCGGCCTCGTCGGTGCGTTCCTCGCCGAGCACGGCGTCACCGCGACGCTCGTCAAGCTCGACGGCGCGGTCGAGAGCGCCGTGCGGCTCGGGGTCGCCGACGCCGTGGCCGACGTCGTGTCGACGGGCAGCACGCTCCGGCAGGCCGGGCTCGAGATCTTCGGCCCGGTGATCCTCGAGTCGACCGCGGTGCTCGTCTCCACCGACGAGACCATCCCCGGCATCGACGTCCTGCGCCGACGGCTCCAGGGCGTGCTCGTCGCGCGTGGCTACGTGATGCTCGACTACGACGTCCCCACGGCCCTGCTCGAGCAGGCGACCGCGGTGGCCTCCGGCATCGAGTCGCCGACGGTCTCGCCGCTGCACGACCGCGACTGGGCGGCCGTCCGCGTGATGATCCCGCGCGACGACGCGAACCTCATCATGGACGCGCTCTACGACCTCGGCGCCCGGGCGATCCTCGTCAGCCCGATCCACGCCGCCCGCCTGTGAACGCCGCGTCCGGCGCCGGCCCCGCCGCGTCCGGCGCCGGCCCCGCCACGTCCGGCGGCGTGTCGGTCCGGGTCATCCCGTGCCTCGACGTCAAGGGCGGCCGGGTCGTCAAGGGCGTCAACTTCCTCGACCTGCAGGACGCCGGTGACCCGGTCGAGCTCGCGGCGCGGTACTACGAGCAGGGTGCCGACGAGCTGACCTTCCTCGACGTCGGCGCCACGGTCGAGAACCGCGCCACGATGTACGACACCGTCACCCGGACGGCCGAGCAGGTCTTCATCCCGCTCACCGTCGGCGGCGGGGTCCGCAGCGTCGACGACGTCGCACGGCTGCAGCAGTGCGGCGCGGACAAGATCGGCGTGAACAGCGCCGCCATCGCCCGCCACGAACTCATCGGCGAGATCGCCGACCGGTTCGGTGCGCAGGCCGTCGTGCTCTCGCTCGACGTCAAGCGGTCCGACCGGATGCCCTCGGGCTTCGTGGTCACCACGCACGGCGGTCGGACCGAGTCCGACCTCGACGCGATCGCCTGGGCGCGCGAGGCCGTCGAGCGGGGTGCGGGGGAGCTGCTCGTCAACTCCATCGACGCCGACGGCACGAAGAACGGGTTCGACCTCGAACTGGTGGCCGCGGTGCGCGCCGTGTCGTCCGTCCCGGTGATCGCCTCGGGAGGCGCGGGTCGCGTCGAGCACTTCGCCCCGGCCGTCGACGCGGGTGCGGATGCCGTCCTCGCAGCCAGCGTCTTCCACCGCGGCGAGATGACCGTGGGGGACGTCAAGGCCGCGCTCCGCGCGACCGGCCACGCCGTCCGCTGATCCGCCGCCGTAGGCTAGGAGTCTCATGACCGACAGCACCAGCACCGACACCGAGGCGGTCCTCGACCGCGCACGCTTCGGTGCGGACGGCCTGCTCCCCGCCATCGTGCAGGAGGAATCGTCGAAGGACGTCCTCATGCTCGGGTACATGGACCGGGAAGCCCTCCGCCGCACCCTCACCGAGGGCCGCGTGACCTTCTGGTCGCGGTCGCGGAATGAGTACTGGCGGAAGGGCGACACGTCGGGACACGCCCAGTACGTCCGCGGTGCCGCGCTCGACTGCGACGACGACACGCTCCTCGTGACGGTGCAGCAGGTCGGAGCCGCGTGCCACACCGGTGCGCACCGGTGCTTCGACGTCGACCCGCTCGCGCCCGTGACCGCGTCTGCCCCGGCCGACGCGGCCGTGGAGCCGACCCGATGACGACCGCGACGAGCCCCGAGGACCCGCACACGACCTCCCGGCCGGAGTTCGACGGCCTGCTCGCCGAGCACCGTGTCGTGCCGGTCGTCCGCGCGCTCTACGGCGACAGCGAGACGCCGGTCGGCGTCTACCGCAAGCTCGCCGACGGCCGCCCCGGGTCGTTCCTGCTCGAGTCGGCCGGCCAGGGCGGCCTCTGGTCGCGCTGGTCCTTCGTGGGCGTGCGGAGCTTCGGCGTGCTCACGCAGGACGGCGACCGCGCGGCCTGGATCGACACCGGCATCGACGCCGCGCGCGCGGTCGGGTCGCTCGACGGCGCACCGCTCGACGTGCTCGCGCGGCTGCACGAGCGCTGGGCCACGCCCCGGGTGCCCGGATCGCCGCCGCTCGTCGGCGGAACCGTGGGCTTCATCGGGTGGGAGGCCGTCCGCCAGCTCGAACACCTGCCGAACGTGCCACCGGCCGACTTCGACGTCCCCGGACAGGCCCTGTCCTTCGTCTCCGAGCTCGCCGCACTCGACCACCGCACCGGCCTCGTCCTGCTCGTCGCGAGCGTGCTGAACGACGGTGCTGACGACGCGGAGACGCTCTGGGCAGACGCGCAGCAGCGCCTCGACCGCATGCAGGGCGACCTGGTGCAGCCGAGCGTCGCGACCGTCGCCGAGGCGTTCGAGATCGCCGAGCCGACACCGACCCACCGGACGAGTCCGGCCGACTACATGGCCGCCGTCGAGCGTTCGAAGGGCTTCATCCGCGAAGGCGACGTCTTCCAGGTCGTCATCTCGCAGCGGTTCGACCACGAGGTCACGGCCGACCCGCTCGACGTGTACCGCGTGCTCCGGACGCTGAACCCGAGTCCGTACATGTACTTCCTCGCGCTCGCGGACACCGCCGACGAGCGGTTCTGGATCGTCGGCGCCTCACCCGAGGCGCTGGTGAAGGTGCAGGGTGACCGCGTCATCACGCACCCGATCGCGGGGTCCCGCCCGCGGGGTGCCACGCCGGAAGCGGACGTCCGCCTCGGCGAGGACCTGCTCGGCGATCCGAAGGAGCGCGCGGAGCACCTGATGCTCGTCGACCTCTCCCGCAACGACCTGCAGAAGGTGTGCGAGCCGGGCACGGTCGCCGTCACCGAGTTCATGACCGTCGAGCGGTTCAGCCACATCATGCACCTCGTGTCGAGCGTCGAGGGTCGGGTGCGTCCCGAGGCCTCGGCGATCGACGTCTTCCGGGCGACGTTCCCGGCCGGCACGCTCTCGGGCGCGCCCAAGCCGCGCGCGCTCGAGATCATCGACGAACTCGAGCCGGCGAAGCGTGGCGCGTACGCCGGTGTCGTGGGGTACTTCGACTTCGCCGGCGACGCCGACCTGGCGATCGCGATCCGCACCGCCCTGATCAAGGACGGCGTGGCCCGCGTGCAGGCCGGTGCCGGACTGGTCGCCGACTCCGACCCGGAGACCGAGCACGTCGAGGCGGTCAACAAGGCCGCGGCCCCGCTGCGGGCCGTCGCCACGGCGAACAGGATGCGGGAGGTCCGCTCGTGAAGCGCTCGCGTCCGATCGTCGTCGTCGCCGGGCTCCTGGTCGCCGGCGTCATCATGCTGGCCTGGACCCAGACCTGGTTCACCGTGCGCCTGCACGCGGGCGCGGCCGTGACCTCGACGGTCGCGGCCGACGGGGCGGCGGTCGTGCCGCAGTACACCGCACTGGCGATCGCGAGCCTCGCACTCTTCCTGGCGATGACCATCGCCGGTCGGGTGCTGCGTGTCGTGCTCGCAGCCGTCGAGATCCTGCTCGGCCTCGGCGTGGTCGTGAGCGGGATCGCCGCGCTCGGCGACCCGATCGCCGCCGCCCGGGGTGCCGTCGGCGAGGTCGCCGGCGTCAGTGACCTGAGCGCGGTCCGCGCCGTCGTGTCGAGCGTCAGCGTGAGCCCGTGGCCCGCCGTCGGCATCGCGGGCGGCGTGCTCGCCGTGCTGCTCGGCGTGGTCGTCATCGTGGTCCAGCGCGCCTGGCCCGGCCCGAGCCGGAAGTACGGCGCCGCCACCGCCGGAGCCGCCGCGGCGGCGCGTGCAGCAGCGCCCGTCCAGCGCGACGCCGTCGTCGACTGGGACGACCTGAGTGCCGGCGTGGACCCCACCACCGAGGTCGGCGCGGGCGCGGGGGCCCCGGACGACGACACGGTAGGATCGACAGGGCGTCGCTCGACCGACGACGCCGGAGCAGAACGAGGAGCACCGTGAGCAACACTGAGCCCGCAGAACTCGGCGAAGGCCACTCGCCGGCCGCCTGGACCGCCGTCGTGATCATGCTGATCGGATTCGCGGCAGGCACGCTGTTCTTCTGGTTCGACCAGCCGTGGGGCGTCTGGGCCTCCGCTGGCGTCGTCCTCATCGGCCTCATCGTCGGTGGCTTGATGAAGAAGGCCGGCTACGGCGTCGACGGTCCGAAGTTCGTCCCCAAGCACCACGGCGAGTAGGGCTCCGATGCCGAACGTGCTCGAGACCCTCGTCGCGGGCGCGCTCGAGGACGCCGCCGCCCGTCGTGTCGACCGTCCCTACTCGGACGTCGAACGCGACCTCGACCGGGTGGCGTCGCCGCTCGACGCCCTCGCCTTCCTGAGCCCGGGCGACCGGGTGAAGATCATCGCCGAGGTGAAGCGCGCCAGCCCGTCCCGCGGGTCGATGGCCGCCATCGCCGACCCGGCCGCCCTCGCCGCCGACTACGAGCGCGGTGGAGCGTCGACGATCAGCGTCCTGACCGAGGGGCGCAAGTTCCTCGGCAGCCTCGCCGACCTCGAAGCCGTGAAGGCCCGCGTGGGCGTCCCCGTGCTCCGCAAGGACTTCATCGCCGACCCGTACCAGGTGATCGAGGCCCGGGCGTCCGGTGCCGACGTCGTGCTGCTCATCGTCGCGGCGCTCGAGCAGCCCCGCCTGGTCGAGCTGCACACCCTGGCCGAAGAACTCGGCATGCGCGTGCTGGTGGAGGCGCACTCCGGAGACGAGGTCACCCGTGGCCTCGACGCCGGCGCACGCATCCTCGGCGTCAACGCCCGTGACCTCACCGACTTCTCGCTCGACCGCGACCTGTTCGGATCGCTCGCCGACCGCATCCCCGACGGCGTCGTGCGCGTCGCCGAGTCCGCGGTCTCCGGTCCGGCCGACGTCGCCCACTACCGTGCAGCGGGCGCCGACGTCGTGCTGGTCGGCGAAGCACTCGTGACGGGCGACGACCCCGCCGCGACCCTGGCATCGTTCATCGACGCCGCCGACCAGGCCTGACCGACACCTCCGCACCGAGGCTGCTCGACCCGCCTGACCGACACCCTCGCATCGAGGCCGCCGACCGCGGCCGCACGTTCCACCCGTCCGACGCGACCACACCGGCCGCGTCGGACTCGTCCCGGGAGACACATCGTGACCTCACTCCGCGACCTGCACGGCCCCTACTTCGGTGACTTCGGCGGACGCTTCGTCCCCGAGTCCCTCGTCCTCGCGCTCGACGAGCTCGAGGCCGCCTTCCGTCAGGCCTGGGCGGACCCGGCGTTCCGTGCGGAGCTCGACGAGCTGCAGCGCGACTACACCGGGCGCCCCTCGATCATCACCGAGGTGCCGCGGTTCGCGAAGCACGCCGGTGGCGCCCGCGTGATCCTGAAGCGCGAGGACCTGAACCACACCGGTTCCCACAAGATCAACAACGTCCTCGGGCAGGCACTCGTCGCCCGTCGCCTCGGCAAGACCCGCCTGATCGCCGAGACGGGTGCCGGGCAGCACGGTGTCGCCACCGCGACCGCTGCCGCGCTGTTCGGCATGGAGTGCGTGGTCTACATGGGGGCGGTCGACACCGAGCGCCAGGCCCTCAACGTCGCGCGGATGCGGCTGCTCGGCGCCGAGGTGGTCCCCGTCGAGACCGGTTCGCGCACGCTGAAGGACGCCATCAACGACGCCCTGCGCGACTGGGTCGCCAACGTCGAGTCGACGCACTACCTGCTCGGCACGGTCGCCGGTCCGCACCCGTTCCCCGAGATGGTGCGCGAGTTCCACAAGGTCATCGGCGAAGAGGCCCGGCAGCAGGTCCTCGACCGCGTCGGGCGCCTGCCGGACGCCGTCGCGGCCTGCGTCGGCGGCGGGTCGAACGCGATGGGCATCTTCGAGGCGTTCCTCGACGACGAGTCCGTCGCGCTGCACGGCTTCGAGGCCGGCGGCGACGGCGTCGAGACCGGTCGGCACGCGGCGAGCATCACGCTCGGTCGCGAGGGCGTGCTGCAGGGCGCGAAGTCCTACCTCATGCAGGACGAGGACGGTCAGACGATCGAGAGCCACAGCATCTCCGCCGGGCTCGACTACCCGAGCGTCGGTCCGGAGCACGCCTACCTGGCGTCGATCGGTCGTGCGAAGTACCAGCCCATCACGGACACCGAGGCGATGGAGGCGTTCCGCCTGCTGAGCCAGACAGAGGGCATCATCCCGGCGATCGAATCGTCGCACGCCCTGGCCGGTGCCATGAAGCTCGGCAAGGAGCTCGGCCCCGAGGGCGTCGTGCTCGTGAACCTGTCCGGCCGGGGTGACAAGGACGTCGCGTCCGCCAGTCGCTACTTCGGCATCCTCGACGAGAACGCGGTGCAGCTGTGACCACGAACCGGACCGTCGCCACGACGATCGACACCGCCAACGCCGAGCGCGCCGGAGCCGTCGTCGGCTACCTGCCCGCCGGGTACCCGAACCTGCAGACCAGCGTCGACGCCGCCGTCGCCCTCGCCGAGAACGGCGTTGACGTCATCGAGTTCGGCCTGCCCTACTCGGACCCGGTGATGGACGGCCCCGTCATCCAGCGTGCGGCCGAGGAGAGCCTGGCGAACGGCTTCCGGGTCGCACAGGTCTTCGACGCCGTCCAGCAGATCACCGAACGGGCCGACGTCCCGGTGCTCGTCATGACGTACTGGAACCCGGTGCTGCGCTACGGCGTCGACCGCTTCGCCGACGACCTCGTCGCCGCAGGTGCCGCCGGGCTCATCACGCCGGACCTCATCCCCGACGAGGCCTCTGCGTGGACCGAGGCCTCGGAGCGCACCGGCCTCGACCGGGTCTTCCTCGCCGCACCGTCCTCGTCGGACGAGCGCATGCGTCAGGCGGTCGAGGCCAGCCGCGGGTTCGTGTACGCCGTCTCGACGATGGGTGTGACCGGGGCGCGGGCCGGGGTCGACGTGGCCGCACGCACCGTGGTGTCGCGCCTGCGCGAGGCCGGGGTCGAGCGCACCTGCGTGGGCCTCGGGATCTCGACGGCCGAGCAGGTCGGCGAGGTGCTCGAGTACGCCGACGGTGCGATCGTCGGGTCCGCGTTCGTCCGCGCACTGGCCGACCTCGGTGTGCAGGGCGTGGCCGACCGCGCTGCCGACCTCGCCACCGGCGCCCGCCGCCGCTAGTCCAGTTCCTGTCGGGCCCGCGACCCGCGCTACAGTGAGCGAGGCCGACGCCACGTCGACCGCGCCCCGTCAGTTCCGAAAGGCGACAGCACCTCCATGCCCCTCCTGAGCATCCCGAGCCCGAGCACCGCCTGGCAGTACTTCGACCTGACCGCCTGGCTGCGCGACGCGTTCGGCTGGTCGCTGCCCCTCGACTTCCGCATCCACGCGTACGCGATCTGCATCCTGATCGGGATCGTCGCCGCGGTCGTCCTGGCGAACCGTCGACTCAACGCCCGCGGCGTCGAGCGCTGGATCATCATCGACATCGCGATCTGGGCCGTCCCAGCCGGCATCATCGGCGGTCGGCTCTTCCACGTGTTCACGCACGTGTCCGACTACTTCGGCCCCGGCATCGACCCGCTGTCGTTCCTGTACATCTGGGAGGGCGGGCTCGCGATCTTCGGCGCGTTGATCCTCGGGTCGGTCGGTGCCTGGATCGGTTGCCGTCAGGTCGGCCTGCGCTTCTCGTCGTTCATCGACGCCGTCGTGCCCGGCGTCCTGCTCGCGCAGGCGTTCGGCCGTCTGGGCAACTACTTCAACCAGGAGCTCTTCGGCATGCCGACGAGCCTGCCGTGGGGGCTCGAGATCGACTCGAGCAACGCCGCGTTCCCGAAGGGGCTGCCCGAGGGCACGCTGTTCCACCCGACCTTCCTGTACGAGATCATCTGGAACGTCCTCGGTGTCGTCGTCATCCTCTTCCTGGCGCGCAAGTTCACGCTGCAGTGGGGCAAGGTCCTCGGCCTGTACCTGATCTGGTACGGCGCCGGGCGCTCCGTGCTCGAGTCCATCCGCGTCGACACGAGCGAGACCTTCTTCGGGGTCCGCACGAACGTGTGGGTGGCCCTGGCCGCGGTCCTGATCGGCATCCTGATCTTCGTGGTGCAGAGCCGCCGGCACACCGGCAAGGAGCCGAGCCCGTACCTGCCCGGCCGCGAGCCCGGTCCGAGGTCCGTTGTAGACTCGGACGACACCTTCTCGGAGCACGACGACGACGCAGCAGACGGCGTCACGAGCGACGAACCGGTCACGACCACTCGCTGATCGCCGCGCGGGGACACCCTCTCCGACGGCCACCGGTCACGCGCAGCAGCACCACCAGCAGCACCAGACGGACCCGCCACAAGCGGGGCCGGGCAACCTCGCCGGCCGGCAGGGCAACTCACTGACGGCGGGCACGGGCACCAGTCCCGCCCGCTCGGGCGGAACGCACCACCGGGCCACCGCTGTCCCTGTTCCACTTCCTCGTGAGGACGGTTCCCCATGGCGCTCCAGCCAACACAGCCCTCGGCATCGACGAGCCTCGTGCCGCCGCACCGCCGGTTCTCGGCGATCCCGGACGCCACGGGCATGTACGACCCGGCGAACGAGAAGGACGCCTGCGGGCTCGCCATGGTCGCGACGCTGCGCGGGACCCCGGGCCACGACATCGTCGACGCGGCGCTCGGTGCGCTCCGGAACCTCGAGCACCGCGGTGCCGTCGGCTCGGACGCCGGCACCGGTGACGGCGCGGGCATCCTGTGCCAGGTGCCGGACGAGTTCCTCCGGGCCGTCGTGCCGTTCGAGCTGCCCGCCGCGGGGGAGTACGCCGTCGGGACCGCCTACCTGCCCCTCGACGAGGACGCCCGCCACGCGGTCAAGGGCGCGGTCGAGCGACTCGCCCGTGAAGAGGGCCTGAAAGTCCTCGGCTGGCGGGAGGTCCCGGTCCGCCCGGAGGTCCTCGGCACCCTGGCCCGCGCGGCGATGCCCGCGTTCGAGCAGCTGTTCGTCGCGTCGATCCGGCACGACGTCCACGGCGCCTCGTGGAGCGGAATCGCCCTCGACCGGCAGGCCTTCCGGCTCCGCAAGCGTGCCGAGCACGACAACGACCTCTACTTCATGTCGCTGTCCAGTCGGACCATGGTCTACAAGGGCATGGTCACGACGCTCCAGCTCGAGCCGTTCTACCCGGACCTCAGCGACGAGCGCTTCGCGTCGAAGCTCGCCATCGTGCACTCGCGCTACTCCACGAACACGTTCCCGTCGTGGCCGCTGGCGCAGCCGTTCCGGACGATCGCCCACAACGGCGAGATCAACACGGTGCGCGGCAACCGCAACTGGATGCGTGCCCGGCAGTCCCAGCTCGAGAGCGAACTGCTCGGCGACATGGCCCCGCTCCTGCCCATCGTGAGCCCCGGCGCGAGCGACTCGGCCTCCTTCGACGAGGTACTCGAGTTGCTCACCCTGACCGGTCGCACCCTGCCGCACGCGGTGTCGATGATGGTGCCGGAGGCGTGGGAGAACCAGGTCGGGATGGACCCGGACCTCCGGGCGTTCTACGAGTACCACTCGATGCTCATGGAGCCGTGGGACGGCCCCGCCGCCATCACGTTCACCGACGGCTCGCTCGTCGGTGCCACGCTCGACCGCAACGGTCTGCGCCCCGGGCGCTTCCTGGTCACCGACGACGGACTCATCGTCATGGGCTCCGAGACCGGGGTCATCGACGTGCCGGCCGAGAAGGTCGTGCGCAAGGGCCGCCTGCGTCCGGGCCGGATGTTCCTGGTCGACACCGAGGCGGGTCGGATCATCGAGGACGACGAGGTCAAGCGTGAACTCGCCGCGTCGGGTCCGTGGGGCGACTGGCTCGAAGCCGGTCGGATCAACCTGAACGACCTGCCCGAGCGTGAGCACATCGTGCACACCCCGGCCTCGGTCACCCGCCGTCAGCGCGCGTTCGGGTACACCGAAGAAGAGGTCAGGATCCTGCTGCGCCCGATGGCGGCCGCCGGCGCGGAGCCGCTCGGTGCGATGGGCTCGGACACCCCGATCGCGGTGCTCTCGGAGCGCCCCCGCCTGCTCTTCGACTACTTCACGCAGCAGTTCGCCCAGGTGACGAACCCGCCGCTCGACTCGATCCGCGAGCAGGTCATCACCTCGATGGGGATGGGGCTCGGTCCGGAGCGCAACCTGCTCTCCGCCGGTCCCGAGCACGCGAAGCAGATCACGCTCGACTTCCCGGTGATCGACAACGACCAGCTCGCCAAGGTCCAGCACTTCGAGACCGAGTCGGGTCGCCACCTGACCGTCACGATCAAGGGCCTGTACCGCGTCGACGCCGGCAAGAAGGCGATGCAGAAGCGCATCGCCGCCGTGTGCGACGAGGTCGACGCCGCGATCGAGTCCGGCAAGCAGTTCATCGTGCTGTCCGACCGCGACGGCAACTCCGAGCAGGCACCGGTGCCGAGCCTCCTGCTCCTCGCCGCGGTCCACCACCACCTCATCCGCACCGAGCAGCGCATGAAGGTCGGGCTCATCGTCGAGGCCGGCGACGTGCGCGAGGTCCACCACGTGGCGACCCTCATCGGGTACGGCGCGTCGGCGATCAACCCGTACCTGGCGATGGAGACCTGCGAGAACCTGGTCCGCGCCGGCATGATCCCCGGCATCACCCCGGAGCAGGCCGTCAAGAACGTCATCAAGGCCCTCGGCAAGGGCGTGCTGAAGATCATGTCGAAGATGGGCATCTCCACGGTGTCCAGCTACGCCGGTGCGCAGGCGTTCGAGGCCGTCGGGCTCAGCCAGGAGTTCGTCGACAAGTACTTCACCGGCACCTCGTCGATCCTGGGCGGCGTCGACATCGACGTCATCGCCAAGGAGAACGCCGAGCGGCACGCCCAGGCGTACCCGCAGGACGGCGCGGTGCTCGCACACGAGCGACTGCAGGTCGGTGGCGAGTACCAGTGGCGCCGTCAGGGTCCGCCGCACCTGTTCAACCCGGACACGGTGTTCCGCCTGCAGCACGCCACGCGTGCCCGCCGGTACGACATCTTCCGCGAGTACTCGAGCGCCGTGGACGACCAGTCCGAGCAGCTCATGACGCTCCGCGGGCTGTTCCGGTTCAAACAGGGCGCGCGGAAGCCCATCGCGCTCGACGAGGTCGAGTCGATCGAGTCGATCGTCAAGCGGTTCAACACGGGTGCGATGTCCTACGGGTCCATCTCGAAGGAGGCCCACGAGACGCTCGCCATCGCGATGAACCGCCTCGGCGGCCGTTCGAACACGGGCGAGGGCGGCGAGGACGTCGACCGCCTGCTCGACCCCGAGCGCCGCAGTGCGATCAAGCAGGTCGCCTCCGGGCGCTTCGGTGTGACGAGCATGTACCTGACGCACGCCACCGACATCCAGCTGAAGATGGCACAAGGTGCGAAGCCGGGCGAGGGCGGACAGCTGCCCCCGGCGAAGGTCTACCCGTGGGTGGCCCGGACCCGACACGCGACCGCGGGCGTCGGGCTCATCTCACCGCCGCCGCACCACGACATCTACTCCATCGAGGACCTCAAGCAGCTGATCTTCGACGTCAAGCGTGCCAACCCGGCCGCCCGCGTCCACGTGAAGCTCGTGAGCCAGTCCGGCATCGGCGCGGTCGCCGCTGGCGTGACGAAGGCCCTGGCCGACGTCGTGCTCGTGTCCGGCCACGACGGTGGGACCGGTGCGAGCCCGTTGAACTCGCTCAAGCACGCCGGGACCCCGTGGGAGATCGGTCTGGCCGAGACGCAGCAGACGCTCATGCTCAACGGCATGCGCGACCGGGTCGTCGTGCAGGTGGACGGGCAGATGAAGACCGGCCGCGACGTCGTCGTGGCAGCGCTCCTCGGCGCCGAGGAGTACGGTTTCGCGACCGCGCCGCTCGTGGTCGAGGGCTGCATCCTCATGCGCGTGTGCCACCTCGACACGTGCCCCGTCGGCGTCGCCACGCAGAACCCCGAGCTCCGCAAGCGGTTCTCCGGCAAACCCGAGTTCGTCGTGAACTTCTTCGAGTTCATCGCCCAGGAGGTCCGCGAGCTCCTCGCCGAGCTCGGCTTCCGCAGCCTCGACGAGGCCATCGGGCAGACCGACGTCCTCGACGTCGACCGCGCCGTCGACCACTGGAAGGCGTCGGGGCTCGACCTCGCGCCGGTGCTCAAGGGGCCGCACTTCGACGACGCCGAGCCGCGTCGCCACCACCGCGAGCAGGACCACGAGCTGGACCAGCACTTCGACGTGCAGCTCATCCAGCAGACCGCCGACGTGCTCGACCACGGTGGCTCGATCGCGCTCGACCTGCCGATCCGGAACACCGAGCGTGCGGTCGGCACGATGCTCGGCCACCAGGTCACCCTGCGGCACGGCGAGCACGGGCTGCCGAACGGCTCGATCGACGTCACCCTTCGCGGCTCGGCCGGGCAGTCGCTCGGGGCGTTCCTCCCCGCGGGCATCACGCTCCGGCTGATCGGGGACAGCAACGACTACGTCGGCAAGGGGCTGTCGGGCGGCCAGATCGTCGTCCGGCCGGATGCCGGATCGGGCTTCGACCCGGCCGAGAACGTCATCGCCGGCAACGTCATCGGCTACGGCGCGACCCAGGGCAGCATGTTCATCCGCGGCATCGTGGGCGAGCGGTTCCTGGTGCGCAACTCCGGTGCCACCGCCGTCGTCGAGGGCGTGGGCGACCACGCGCTCGAGTACATGACGGGCGGCCTCGCGCTCATCCTCGGTGAGACCGGTCGGAACCTCGGCGCCGGCATGTCCGGCGGCACGGCGTACGTCCGCGGGCTGCGCGAGGAGCACGTCAACACCGACGCGCTGGCCTCCGGCGAACTCCGGCTCGAGGCACTCGACAGTGCCGACGTCGAGATCGTCACCGACCTGCTCACCCGGCACGCCGACGAGACGGGGTCGACGCTCGCATCGGACCTGCTCGCGTCCGGAGACCTGAGCGACTTCGTCAAGGTGCTGCCGCGCGACTACGCCGCGGTGCTCGAGACGCGCAGACAGGCCGTCGACGAGGGGCTCGACCCCGACGGTGACATCGTTTGGAACAGGATCATGGAGGTGACCGGTGGCTGAGCGTCACGCACGTCCGGAACAGGCAGTGCCCGACACGACCTCGGAGGTGACCGGTGGCTGACCCCAAGGGATTCCTGAAGGTCCAGGAACGCGAACTCCCGCCCCGGCGACCCGTGCCCGTGCGGCTCATGGACTGGAAAGAGGTCTACGAGCAGCAGGAGTCCGGCGTACTCAAGCGTCAGGCCGGCCGCTGCATGGACTGCGGCGTGCCGTTCTGTCACCAGGGCTGCCCGCTCGGCAACCTCATCCCCGAGTGGAACGACCTGACGTGGCGTGGTGAGGGCCGTCAGGCGATCGAGCGCCTGCACGAGACGAACAACTTCCCGGAGTTCACGGGTCGGCTGTGCCCGGCACCGTGCGAGTCGTCCTGCGTGCTCGGCATCAACCAGCCCCCGGTGACGATCAAGCAGGTCGAGGTCTCGATCATCGACCAGGCGTACCAGAACGGCTGGGTCACCCCGCACCCGCCCGAGCGTCTGACCGGCAAGACCGTCGCCGTCGTCGGGTCCGGTCCCGCCGGGCTCGCCGCCGCACAGCAGCTCACGCGCGCCGGTCACACCGTCGCCGTCTACGAGCGGGACGACCGCATCGGTGGGCTGCTCCGCTACGGCATCCCGGACTTCAAGATGGAGAAGCGCCAGATCGACGCGCGTCTCGCGCAGATGCAGGCCGAGGGCACCCGGTTCCGTGCCGGCGTCGAGATCGGCAAGGACATCACCTGGGACGACCTGAAGTCGCGCTACGACGCGGTCGTGGTCGCCACCGGTGCCACGGTGCCGCGCGACCTGCCGATCCCGGGGCGCGACCTCGAGGGCGTGCACTTCGCCATGGACTACCTGGTCCAGCAGAACAAGGCGAACGCTGGCACGACGGTCGACAACCAGATCACGGCCGAGGGCAAGCACGTCGTCGTCATCGGCGGCGGCGACACCGGTGCGGACTGCATCGGCACCGCCCACCGCCAGGGCGCATTGAGCGTGACGAACCTGGCGATCGGCAAGCAGCCGCCGCTCGAGCGTCCGTCCGAC
Organism: Curtobacterium flaccumfaciens; assembly: GCF_018598405.1. Classification (NCBI taxonomy): domain Bacteria; kingdom Bacillati; phylum Actinomycetota; class Actinomycetes; order Micrococcales; family Microbacteriaceae; genus Curtobacterium; species Curtobacterium flaccumfaciens. The sequence continues at coordinate 22,235 of NZ_JAHEWS010000018.1, forward strand.
CAGCCGTGGCCGATGTTCCCGACCGTGTTCGAGATCACCAGCGCCCACGAGGAGGGCGGCGAGCGGCACTTCCTCGCCTCCACCGTGGAGTTCCTGTCGAACGAGGCCGGCGAGGTCCGTGCGCTGCGGGTCGCCGAGACCGAGTACCTCGACGGCCGACGGGTCCCGAAGGCGGGCAGCGAGCGGGAGATCCCCGCCGACCTCGTCCTCATCGCGATGGGCTTCACCGGTCCCGAGTCGGACACCATCGAGCCGCAGCTCGGTCTGCCGACCGCGGTGTCCGGGGCGCTCGACCGCCGTGCCGACTACGCGACCAACGAGGCGGGCGTGTTCGTCGCCGGAGACGCGGGCCGCGGGCAGTCGCTCATCGTGTGGGCGATCGCCGAGGGCCGTGCCGCGGCCGCGCAGGTCGACGAGTACCTCGAGGGCTCCACGATCCTGCCGGCACCGGTCAAGGCGACCGACCGGGCGATCTCCGTCTGATGTCGGACGGTCACCGGATGTCGGGACGCGGCCAGGCGGCGGACCGTCTCCACCAGATGCTCACGCTCCCGTGAGCGTGGGGCCACCAGCACTCGATAAGGTGCTGGTGGCCTCGCTTCGTTCCGCGCGGCCCCACAGCGCGGAAACCCAAGCTCCATCCACCACCACGAAGGAATCCATTGAGACGCGCAAAGATCGTTTCGACGCTCGGACCGGCAACGTCGGACTACGAGACCGTCAAGGAGATCATCGAAGCGGGCGTCGACGTCGCCCGCCTCAACCTCAGCCACGGTGACTACAGCGTCCACGAGGCCAACTACGTCAACGTCCGCCGTGCCGCCGAAGAGCTGGGCAAGCCCGTCGCGATCCTCGTCGACCTGCAGGGTCCGAAGATCCGCCTGGCCAAGTTCGCCGACGGCCCGCACGACCTGGCGGTGGGGGACATCTTCACCATCACGACGGAGGACGTGCCCGGCTCGAAGGAGATCTGCGGCACGACGTTCAAGGGCCTGCCGCAGGACGTCAAGCCCGGCGACCCGCTGCTCATCGACGACGGCCGCGTCCGCCTCCGTGTCCTCGACACCGACGGCGTGCGGGTCCGCACCGAGGTCGTCGTGGCCGGCACGGTGTCGAACAACAAGGGCATCAACCTGCCCGGTGTCGCCGTCAACGTCCCCGCGCTGAGCGAGAAGGACGAGGCCGACCTCCGCTGGGCGATCCGCCAGGGCGCCGACCTCATCGCGCTGTCGTTCGTCCGCAACGCGAGCGACGTCGTGCGTGCCCACGAGATCATGGACGAGGAGGGCAAGCGCCTCCCGGTCATCGCCAAGGTCGAGAAGCCCCAGGCCGTCGACGCGCTCGAGGAGATCATCGACGCGTTCGACAGCATCATGGTCGCTCGCGGCGACCTCGGTGTCGAGCTCCCGCTCGAGGCCGTCCCGATCGTGCAGAAGCGCGCCGTCGAGCTGTCCCGCCGCATGGCGAAGCCGGTCATCGTCGCGACGCAGATGCTCGAGTCGATGATCTCGTCGCCGATCCCCACCCGCGCCGAGACCTCCGACGTCGCGAACGCCGTCCTCGACGGTGCCGACGCGGTCATGCTGTCCGGCGAGACGAGCGTCGGTGAGTACCCGGTGCAGACCGTCCGAACGATGGCCCGCATCGTCGAGTCCACCGAGGACCACGGCCTCGAGCGCATCGCCCCGCTCGGCACGAAGCCGCGCACGCTCGGTGGTGCGATCACCCTCGCCGCCGTCGAGATCGCCGAGTTCACCGAGGCGTCGTACCTCTGCGTCTTCACCGAGTCCGGTGACTCGGCCCGCCGCATGTCGCGCCTGCGCCACGGCCTGCCGATCATCGCCTTCACCCCGAACGAGGCCACGCGCCGTCGGATGGCCCTCACCTGGGGCGTCCGCTCGTTCCTCGTGGAGCGCAAGACCCACACCGACGAGCTGTTCTCGCAGGTCGACGACGTCCTCCTCGAGAACGGCCTGGCCGCCCCCGGCGACCGCGTCATCGTGACGGCCGGGTCCCCTCCCGGCATCGAGGGCTCGACGAACGACCTGCGTGTGCACCGGGTGGGCGACGCCCACGCCGAGGCCGCCCCGGCGTACGTCCGCGACTGATCAGCAGGTTCCGTCGCCACCAGGGCGCGGACGGGAGGCACGGTGCGAGCAGCGCCGACCGCTTCCGGTCCGCGCCCTGCCGCGTCTCCACGGCCCTGGTGGCGACCCGACGTCGGCCGCAGGCGGCAGGATGGTCGCTGTGAGCCTCCGATCCGACACCCCGGCGTCGCGCGCCGACGTCCGCCGCTGGCGTCGCTACCTGGCCGACGAACGCGCCGAGGCGGCCGTGTACCGCAACCTCGCCGCCCGCCGGTCCGGCGAGGAACGCGAGATCCTCGCTGCCCTGGCCGAGGCCGAGGGGCGGCACGCCGAGCACTGGCTCGACCTGCTCGGCGACGACGTCGGACGGCCGCAGCGGGGGAGCCTGCGCACCCGGGTGCTCGCCGTGCTGGCCAAGCGGTTCGGGTCGGTCTTCGTCCTCGCGCTCATGCAGCGCGCCGAGGACCGTTCGCCGTACGCCGACGACGCCGACGCGACCGCACGGATGGCCGCCGACGAGCGCATCCACGGCGAGGTCGTCCGGGGGCTCGCGAACCGGGGGCGGATGCGGTTGTCCGGTACCTTCCGCGCCGCGGTCTTCGGCGCGAACGACGGCCTGGTGTCGAACCTGGCCCTCATCATCGGCATCAGCGCGTCCGGGGCCGATCGGCACTTCGTGCTCCTCAGCGGTATCGCCGGTCTGCTCGCCGGCGCGCTGTCGATGGGGGCGGGGGAGTACGTGTCCGTCCGCTCGCAGCGCGAGTTGCTCGACGCGTCCACGCCGCACCCCGAGGCGCGCAGTGCGGTGTCCGACCTCGACGTCGACGCGAACGAACTCGCGCTGGTCTACCGGGCCCGCGGGATGTCCGAGGCCGAGGCGACCGAGCACGCCGCCCGGGTCCTGTCCGGCATCGGGGAACGGCGGCCGGCGACGGGCCCGGTCCCGGTGGGGGACGACCACGAGGCGGTCGGCACGGGCCTGAGCGCCGCGGTGTCCAGCTTCTGCTTCTTCGCCTCGGGCGCGGTCATCCCGGTGCTGCCGTTCCTGTTCGGGATGCAGGGATGGCCGGCGATCGCGGTCGCCGGGGGACTGGTGGGGATCGCGCTGCTCGGCACCGGTGCGGTCGTCGGTGTGCTGAGCGGAGCCTCGCCGGGCAAGCGGGCCTTCCGGCAGCTCGCCATCGGGTTCGGTGCGGCGATCGTCACCTACGCGCTCGGGCTGCTCTTCGGGACCGGCGCGGCCTGAGCGCGGGCCGTCCCGGCCGGCCAGCGCACGACCTGGCGGCTGCCTACCTGCGGACGGCGGCGCGCGGCGGCAGGAGCAGCAGTGCCGCGGCGCCGACCGTGATGAGGGCGATCCCCGCGAACACCATGAACACCGTCAGCGCCAGCCCGGGCGCGACGAGCACGACGATGCCACCGATGATCGACAGCACACCGCTGACCACCGTCGGCACGCGTGACGAACCGGGGTGGCCGACGAACCCGCCGACGATCGCGGCGACCCCCTCGATCAGGAACCCGACCCCGGCGAGCACGGCGTAGACGACGAGCGGGATCGCCGGGTCGAGCAGGGTCACGAGCCCCGCGACCGCGACCAGGCCGCCGACGATGCCGGACGTCCACCGCCACACCGGACGGGTGCCGTGCCCCCGCACCGCGGCGAAGACCCGGAGCGCTCCGGCCACGACGAGGTACACGCCGAACAGCAGCGCCACGAGCACGAGCGACGGGCGGGGCCAGACGATCGCCACGATGCCCAGTGCGATGGCGACGACGGCGGTGACGACGACGAACACCCGGAACGTCCTGACGGCACGAGAATCCACGAGCGCTCCTCCCTGATCGCCAGCGCTGGTGTCCAGCACGCTACCCGTCGGAGCCGCGGGCCGTGCAACGACCTGCAACCCCCGCGGTCGTACCGTGCGGAGCAGGCGCGCGACCCGTGCGCCCCGACAGCGTCGTCGAAAGGGCACCACCATGACCATCGCACCCTCGCCCACCAGCTACGCCGCACCCGGCGAGGCCGGCTCCCTCGTCGAGTTCCGGTCGCGGTACGACCACTTCATCGGCGGCGAGTACGTGCCGTCCGCGAGCGGCCAGTACTTCGAGAACCCCACCCCGGTCACCGGCAAGGTCTTCACCGAGGTCGCGCGCGGAGACTCCACCGATGTCGACCGTGCAGTGGCGGCGGCGTGGAAGGCGTTCCCGGCCTGGGGACGGACGAGCGCGGCCGAGCGCGCGGTCGTCCTCAACAAGATCGCCGACCGCATGGAGGAGCACCTCGAGATGCTCGCCGTCGCGGAGACGTGGGAGAACGGCAAGCCGATCCGCGAGACCCTCGGCGCGGACATCCCGCTCGCCATCGACCACTTCCGGTACTTCGCCGGGGCGATCCGTGCGCAGGAGGGCTCCGCCGGCGAGATCGACCACGACACCGTGGCCTACCACTTCCACGAACCGCTCGGCGTCGTCGGGCAGATCATCCCGTGGAACTTCCCGATCCTGATGGCGGTGTGGAAGCTCGCACCGGCCCTTGCCGCCGGCAACTGCGTCGTGCTGAAGCCCGCCGAGCAGACCCCGGCGTCCATCCACGTGCTCGTCGAGCTCATCCGCGACCTGCTGCCCGCCGGCGTGCTCAACGTCGTCAACGGCTTCGGCATCGAGGTCGGCGCACCGCTCGCGCAGCACCCGGACATCCGGAAGATCGCCTTCACGGGGGAGACCACCACCGGGCGACTGATCATGCAGTACGCCTCGCAGAGCCTCATCCCGGTGACGCTCGAGCTCGGCGGCAAGAGCCCGAACGTGTTCTTCCCCGACGTGGCGGCCGAGAAGGACTCCTTCTACGACAAGGCGCTCGAGGGCTTCACGTTCTTCAACCTCAACCAGGGCGAAGTCTGCACGTGTCCGTCCCGGGCGCTCGTGGCGAAGGAGATCTACGACGGGTTCGTCGCCGACGGCCTGGAGCGCGTCCGTGCCGTCAAGCAGGGGCACCCGCTCGACCTGTCGACGATGATCGGCGCCCAGGCGTCCAACGACCAGCTCGAGAAGATCCTGAGCTACATCGACATCGGCAAGCAGGAGGGCGCGAAGCTCCTGACCGGTGGCGAGCGCGCCGACCTGGGCGGCGAACTCTCGGGTGGCTACTACGTCACGCCGACGGTGTTCGAGGGTGACAACTCGATGCGGATCTTCCAGGAGGAGATCTTCGGGCCCGTGCTCGCCCTGACGTCCTTCAGCGGCTACGACGACGCGATCGCCACGGCCAACGACACCCTGTACGGGCTCGGCGCCGGCGTGTGGAGCCGTGACGTCACGACCCTGTACCGCGCCGGACGTGACATCCAGGCCGGGCGCGTGTGGTCGAACACGTACCACCAGTACCCGGCGGGTGCGGCCTTCGGCGGCTACAAGCAGTCCGGCATCGGGCGCGAGAACCACAAGATGATGCTCGACCACTACCAGCAGACGAAGAACCTGCTCGTCTCCTACGCCGACGGACCGATGGGCTTCTTCTGATGCCCGACACCGCACGCGTCGCGGTGACGCCGGCGGCGGGGGAGCTCCTGCGGACCCTCACCGCCCGGCACGGCCCGCTGATGTTCCACCAGTCCGGCGGCTGCTGCGACGGCTCGAGTCCGATGTGCTACCCGGTCGGCATGTTCCGGACCGGCCCCGGGGACGTCCTGCTCGGTGCGTTGCAGGTCGACGGGCTGGACCCGGTCGAGGTGTACATGTCGGTGTCGCAGTTCGAGTACTGGAAGTACACGCACCTGACGATCGACGTCGTCGACGGTCGGGGCGGCGGGTTCTCGGTCGAGGTCCCGGAAGGCAAACGGTTCCTCACCCGGTCGCGGATGTTCGACGACGCCGAGCTCGCCGATCTCGGCCTGGTCCCGCGGGTGGCCCGGACGTAGGCTGGCCGCACGCGTCGCGACGGAGCGGCGGGTGGGGTCGATCGGAGGACGCATGCGCGCACCCGGTCGGCTCCGCCCGCTCGTCGCCGCGTCGTGGCAGCGGTCCGCCCGGGTCGACCCCGACGCCGCCCCGGTCCTCGCCCTCGGCGACGACGAACTCGACGCCGTCCGGCACGACGGCCCCCTCGCCACCCTGCTGCCGGTGGTCCGCCGGCTGCTGCTCGACGACTCCCGCTCGGCCGGGTGCGTCGTCGCCGTCGCGGACGCTGCGGGTCGTCTCGTCTGGGTCGACGGTGCCCGCTCCACGCGTCGCGCCGCCGAGGACATGGGCTTCGTCCCCGGGGCCGACTGGTCGGAGGACCGCGTCGGCACCAGCGCGCCCGGCACGGCACTGCGCCTGGACCGTCCGGTGCAGATCCGCTCCGACGAGCACTACGCGAACGCCGTCAAACCGTTCTCGTGCACGGCCGTCCCGGTGCACGACGCGAGCGGTGCCACGATCGGGGTGCTCGACCTGACGGGCGACGACCGCGCCGTCGAGCGGCACACGCTGTCGCTGCTCACCGCCACGGTCGCCGCGGCCGAGGCCCAGCTCGCCCTCGCCGCGGCCCGCACGCCGTCACGGCCGCCCCGCGCGCCGGAGGCCGCGGCCGAGCTGACGGTGCTCGGCACCGACACCGCCGTGCTCCGGCTCGCCGACCGCCGGGTCCAGCTGTCCGCCCGGCACTCGGAACTGCTGGTCGTGCTCGCCGCGCACCCGGGCGGCCTCGCGGCCCCGGACCTCGCCACCGCCGTCTACGGCGATCCGCGGGCCGTGGTGACCCTGCGCGCCGAGGTCGTCCGGCTGCGCCGGGTCCTCGCGCGGCACGCGCCGGACGTGACCGTGACGTCGCGGCCGTACCGGGTGACCGGGGTCCGGACCGACGTCGACGGCGTGCTGTCCGCGCTCGAACGTGGGGCGCGCCTCCAGGCCGTCGACCGGTACGCCGGACCGGTGCTGCCGGGCTCCGCCGCACCCGGCGTGGACGCCGTCCGTGACCTGGTGCGGCTGCGGTTCCGCGAGTCGGTCGTCGCCGACGGCGGCGTCGATGCCCTGCTCGCATGGGCGCGCACCCCGGACGGCGCGACCGACGCGCTCGTGCTCCGCGCGCTGCTCGCGGTGCTGCCGCGTCGGTCGCCGCGACGGGCCGGTCTCGTGGCGGCGATCGAGGCGCTCGAGGGCTTCTGAGACCGTCGACGACGGGCCGGGAGGCGCGGGTCGGGCTGGTAGTGTTGGCCTCCTCGCGAGTGTGGTGGAATCGGCAGACACGGGGCACTCAAAATGCTCTGCCTCACGGCGTGCGGGTTCAAGTCCCGCCACTCGTACGAAATTGCTCACGGCGTGCGGGGCAGTTCGGACCCGCGTCCCGCCACTCGTACGAAATTGCTCACGGCGTGCGGGGCAGTTCGGACCCGCGTCCCGCCACTCGTACCAAGCATCGTTCTGCGTGGTCTGGGATACGGCACTTCCGGCGTCTAGTAGGCTTTCGTCCGTGAGTGACACAGAAGCAACAGCACCAGCACCCCGTCGCGTCGTCGTCGCCGAGGACGAGTCGCTCATCCGCCTCGACATCGTGGAGATCCTCCGCGACAACGGGTTCGACGTGGTCGGTGAAGCCGGTGACGGTGAGACCGCCGTCCAGCTCGCGACCGACCTCCGCCCCGACCTCGTCGTGATGGACGTCAAGATGCCCCAGCTCGACGGCATCTCCGCAGCCGAGAAGCTGTCCAAGAACCACATCGCGCCCGTCGTCCTGCTGACCGCGTTCAGCCAGAAGGACCTCGTCGAGCGTGCGACCGAGGCCGGCGCGCTGGCCTACGTGGTCAAGCCCTTCACCCCGAACGACCTGCTCCCCGCGATCGAGATCGCCCTCTCGCGGTACCAGCAGATCATCACGCTCGAAGCCGAGGTCGCCGACCTCGTCGAGCGCTTCGAGACCCGCAAGCTCGTCGACCGTGCCAAGGGCCTGCTGAACGAGAAGATGGGCCTCACCGAGCCCGAGGCCTTCCGCTGGATCCAGAAGGCCTCGATGGACCGCCGCCTGACCATGCACGACGTCGCGAAGGCGATCATCGAGCAGCTCAGCGCCAAGAAGTAGTCCAGCGCACCACCGTCGCTCACGGAACGCCGCCGGACCCCCTGGGGTCGGCGGCGTTCCTGCGTCCGGGGGCGGGGCGTGTTCCGCGACCACCTGGCAGGCTGGAGGCATGGACGACGTGGTGATCCGGGCCTCCCGGCCTGACGACATGCCGGCCGTGGCCGACCTGCGGTGGCGGTGGAGCGTGGACGAGGACGGCCGCGCGCCCGTGCAGACGCCGGACGAGTACCGCCGTGCGATGACCGAGTTCGCGGCCACGCACCAGGAGTCGCACCGGTGCGTCGTCGCCGAGCGGGACGGTGTCGTGCTCGGCATGGCGTGGTTGGCGGTCAACCCGCGACCGCCGGCGCCGCACGTCGACGGTGACCGGTTCGCCGCTGAACTGCAGACGGTCTACGTGCATCCGGAGCTGCGAGGTTCCGGCGTCGCCGGACGCCTCGTGACGGCCCTCCTCGAGCTCGCCGACGAACTCGGCGTGGAGCGGACGTCGGTGCACTCGAGCGTGGACGGCGAACGGCTCTACCGGCGGCTCGGGTTCGGCGACGCGCGCCTGCTCCTGCAGCGGCCGCCGGAGGACTGAGCGGTCCGTCGGTCGGTCAGCGACGCTCGCGGATCATGTTCGTGATCCGCACGGTGGAGCACCGGCGACCCTGGTCGTCGGTCAGGACGATCTCGTGCGTGGTGAGCGTGCCGCCCAGGTGGATGGCGGTGCACGTGCCCGTGACGATGCCGCTCGTGGCGCTCCGGGAGTGCGAGGCGTTGAGCTCGATGCCGACGGCGTAGCGGCCGGGCCCGGCGTGCACGTTCGCGGCCATCGAACCGAGGCTCTCCGCGAGCACGACGTAGGCGCCGCCGTGCAGCAGCCCGACCGGCTGGCGGTTGCCCTCGACGGGGATCGAACCGACCGCCCGCTCGGCCGAGAGCTCGGTGATGACCATGCCCATCTTCTCGGCCAGCTCGCCCATGCCGCGTTCGTCGAGGCGGGGATCGATCGTGGTCGATGTGGTGTCGTCGGTCACGGTCTGCGTCGACCTTCCGTGTCAGCGGGCGTCGGTAGGCTGTCCGGGTGTCGGACTCCGCAAAGCCTACCCTCATGGTCATCGACGGCCACTCGCTCGCCTTCCGGGCCTTCTACGCGCTGCCGGTCGACAGCTTCGTGAACCGCGAGGGGCAGCACACCAACGCGATCCACGGCTTCATCTCGATGCTGCTGATGCTCCTGCAGCGTGAGAAGCCCACCCACCTGGCGGTGGCGTTCGACATCTCCCGGTTCTCGTTCCGCACGCGTGAGTACGCGGAGTACAAGGGCACCCGCTCCGAGACCCCGGCCGAGTTCAAGGGCCAGATCCCGCTCCTGCAGCAGGCGCTCGAGGCGATGGGGATCACCACCGTCACGAAGGAGGACTACGAGGCCGACGACATCCTCGCGACCCTCTCCAAGCAGGGTGCCGACCAGGGTTTCCAGGTCTACGTGGTCTCCGGCGACCGCGACTCGATCCAGCTCGTCAACGACGACGTCACGCTGCTCTACCCGTCGGTCCGCGGTGTCTCCGAGCTCACCCGCTACGACCGCGACAAGGTCTACGAGCGGTACGGCATCGAGCCCCACCAGTACCCGGACATCGCCGCCCTCGTCGGTGAGACCAGCGACAACCTGATCGGCATCGACAAGGTCGGCGAGAAGACCGCGGTCAAGTGGGTGACGCAGTACGGGTCACTCGACGGCGTCCTCGAGCACGCCGACGAGATCAAGGGCGTCGTGGGCAACAACCTGCGCGAGCAGCGGGACCGGGCGATCCGGAACCGCCGGCTCAACCGCCTGGTCACCGACGTCGAGCTGCCCGTCGGTCCCGCCGACGTCGCGCTCCGCCCGGTCGACGAGACCGCGGTGCGCGAGCTCTTCGCCAAGCTGCAGTTCCGCACGCTGCTCGACCGCGTCTTCAAGGTCGCCGGATCGGGCGACCCCGCCGAGCCCGCGGCCGAGGGCACCGTCACCGACGGCGCGCCGACCCCGCCGCCCGTCAAGACCCTGATCGACGAAGAGCTCGGCTACTGGCTCGAGCGCCGCAACGCGACCGAGGCGGCGAACGGCTACGGCGTCGCGGTCGAGGTCATCGACGGCCGCCTCAGCGCCATCGGCATCGCGACCCACGACGACGCCGTGCTCGTGCCGGGCGGCAGCGGTGCGAAGGACTACGAGCAGCTCTCGGCCTGGTTCGCCTCCGACGCCCCGAAGCACTTCCACGACGCCAAGGCCGCGATCAAGGCGCTCGGTACCGCCGGCTTCGTCGTCAACGGCATCGCCGGTGACGCCCGGATCATGGGGTGGCTCGCGCAGCCCGGCAAGCAGGGGCAGCCGCTGTCCGACCTCGTCTACCAGGAGCTCGGCGAAGAGCTGCCGACGGCCGACCCGAACCAGCTCGTCCCCGAGACCGACCCGGTCAACGTCGGGGTGCACGCCTGGTTCGTGCTCCGCGTCACCACGGCCCTGCGCGCCCGGATCGACGCGTCCTCGCTGCAGGTCCTCGACGACATCGAGTTGCCGCTCGTGTCCGTGCTCGCCGGCATGGAGACCATCGGTGTCGGCATCGACCGCCCGGTGCTCACCGGCCTGTCGAAGGAGCTGGGGGAGCGTGCCGCCGAACTCGCGCAGCAGGCCTTCGCCGAGATCGGGCACGAGGTCAACCTCGGGTCGCCGAAGCAGCTGCAGGAAGTCCTGTTCACCGAGCTCGCGATGCCGAAGACCCGCAAGACCAAGACCGGGTTCTCGACCGACGCCGCGAGCCTCGCCGACCTGCAGGAACAGCACCCGCACCCGTTCCTCGGGCTCCTGCTGCAGCACCGTGACGCCACCAAGCTCCGCCAGATCGTGGACACGCTCGACGCCGCCGTCGTCGACGGTCGCATCCACACCCGGTACGAGCAGACCGGCACGAGTACCGGCCGCGTGTCGTCGACCGACCCGAACCTGCAGAACATCCCGGTGAAGACCGCCGTCGGCCGTCGGATCCGTTCGGCCTTCGCGGTCGCCGAGCCGTTCACGACGCTCGTCACCGCCGACTACTCGCAGATCGAGATGCGCATCATGGCGCACCTGTCCGGCGACCCCGGGCTCATCCAGGCCTTCAACGAGGGCGAGGACCTGCACCGCTTCGTCGGCGCCCGGGTCTTCGGCGTCGACCCGTCCGAGGTCTCCAACGAGATGCGCACCAAGGTGAAGGCGATGTCGTACGGACTGGCCTACGGCCTGAGCGCCTTCGGTCTGTCGAAGCAGCTGCGCATCGAGCAGTCCGAGGCGCGCACGCTGATGACCGAGTACTTCGCCCGCTTCGGCGCCGTGCGCGACTACCTGCGCAACGTCGTCGAGCAGGCCCGCGAAGACGGCTACACCGAGACGATCTTCGGTCGCCGTCGTCCGTTCCCGGACCTGAAGAGCCCGAACCGGGTCCTGCGTGAGAACGCCGAGCGGGCCGCGCTGAACGCCCCGATCCAGGGTTCGGCCGCCGACATCATCAAGATCGCGATGCTCGGTGTCGCCGACGACCTGCGCGAGGGCGAGCTGCAGTCCCACCTGCTGCTCCAGGTGCACGACGAGCTCATCCTCGAGGTCGCTCCCGGTGAACAGGAGCGCGTCGAGGAGATCCTGCGCACCCGGATGGGCAACGCCGCCGAGCTGAGCGTCCCGCTCGACGTCTCGGTCGGCGTGGGGCCGAACTGGGAGATCGCCGCCCACTGACCCGGGGGCGGCGCGGACTCTGCTCTGCCCGGGGGCCGTCCTGCCCCGCGGGTCGGTAGGGTCGGGGCATGAGCGAAGAGCGTCCTGTCCGCCAGCCGTCCGCCGTCGACCGCGTCGCCGAGGACTGGGTCACCACCCTCGTCGACCTCGACCCCACGACCGCCACGTACATCGGCGTCCCGGGGCGCACGGGGGAGTACGGCGACACCTCGCCCGCCGGTGCCGCCGCGATGGCCGAGGCCGCGCGCGGTGCGAAGCGTGCGCTCGACGCCGCGCCCGCCGTCGACTCCGTGGACCAGGTGACGAAGGCCGACCTCGGCGCCGAACTCGACCTGGTGCAGGAGTCGTACGAGCGCAAGCTGCACCTCCGCGACCTCAACGTCATCGCGAGCCCGGCGCAGTCGGTCCGCGAGATCATCGACCTGATGCCGACCGCGACCGAGGGCGACTGGCAGGACATCGCGAGCCGGCTGCACGCGCTGCCCGATGCGCTCGAGGGAATCCGCGAGACCCTGCTCGAGGGCACCCGTGAAGACGTCACCCCGGCCAAGCGCCAGGTCGCCCTGGTCGCCGAGCAGGCAGCCCGGAACGGTGCCGAGGACGGCTTCTTCGCACGCCTCGCCGAAGGTGCCGCGTTCGACGACGGTTCGCCGGTGCCGGACACGCTCCGCGCCGAGCTCACCCGCGGAGCCCAGGTCGCCTCGGCCGCGTACCGCTCCCTCGGGCAGTTCCTCGAGCACGAGCTGCTGCCGCTCGCCACCCCGGTCGACGCGGTCGGGCGCGAAGCCTACGAGCTGCACTCGCGCCGGTTCCTCGGTGCGGTCGTCGACCTCGACGAGACCTACGAGTGGGGCCTCGAGGAACTCGCGCGCATGCGGGACGAGCAGGAGCGCATCGCCGACCGCATCGAGTCCGGTGCGAGCGTCGCCCGTGCGATCGAGGTGCTCGACACCGACCCGTCCCGGATCCTGCACGGAACCGACGCCCTGCAGCGGTGGATGCAGGAGGCCAGTGATGCGTCGATCGCCGCGATGGCCGGGACCTACTTCGACATCCCGGACCCGATCCGTCGCCTGGAGTGCCGGATCGCCCCCACGCAAGAGGGCGGCATCTACTACAGCGGCCCCTCCGACGACTTCTCCCGTGCCGGCCGCATGTGGTGGTCCGTGCCCGAGGGCGTCACCGAGTTCGGCACCTGGCGCGAGAAGACGACGGTCTACCACGAGGGCGTCCCCGGACACCATCTGCAGATCAGCCAGGGCGTCTACAACCGCGGCGAGCTGAACACCTGGCGCCGGCAGCTGTCCGGGTCCTCCGGGCACGTCGAGGGCTGGGCGCTGTACGCCGAGCGGCTGATGGAGCAGCTCGGGTTCCTCGACGACGACGGCGACCGGCTCGGCATGCTCGACGGACAGCGGATGCGTGCGGCCCGTGTGGTGCTCGACATCGGCGTGCACCTGCAGAAGACCAACCCGGACGGCGGGGGCTGGACGTGGGAGTACGCCCTCGACTTCATGGGGCAGAACGTCAACATGGACCCGGCGTTCGTCCGGTTCGAGGTCGCCCGGTACTTCGGGTGGCCGGGGCAGGCACCGTCGTACAAGGTCGGCCAGCGCGTGTGGGAGTCCATCCGCGACGAGGTCGCCGCGCGCGAGGGGGCCGAGTTCGACCTGAAGGCGTTCCACCACCGTGCGCTCTCGCTCGGCAGCATCGGCCTCGACACCCTCCGGACCGCCCTGGTCGGGTGACGCGCCGTCGACACGCCCGGTTGTGGGGCCTCCGCCGGTGCGGTTAGACTTGTGCGGCGCAATCCGCGCCACTCAATCAATCGCCACGGCGGTGCACCACGGGGGCCGAGTCCCCGCACGCCATGGCCCGACTCATGTCCGTTCGGAGCAATCTCTACATGACAACCACTACGACCAAGGCTCCTAAGCAGGTCGCCATCAACGACATCGGTTCGGCTGATGACTTCCTGGCCGAGGTCGAGAAGACCCTGAAGTTCTTCAACGACGGTGATCTCATCTCCGGCACCGTCGTGAAGATCGACCGCGACGAGGTCCTCCTCGACGTCGGTTACAAGACCGAGGGCGTCATCCCCTCGCGCGAGCTCTCGATCAAGCACGACGTCGACCCCAACGAGGTCGTCAACGTCGGCGACGAGGTCGAGGCCCTGGTTCTCCAGAAGGAGGACAAGGAAGGCCGCCTCATCCTGTCGAAGAAGCGCGCGCAGTACGAGCGTGCGTGGGGCGACGTCGAGAAGATCAAGGAGTCCGACGGCGTCGTGACCGGCACGGTCATCGAGGTCGTCAAGGGCGGCCTCATCGTCGACATCGGTCTCCGTGGCTTCCTCCCCGCCTCGCTCATCGAGCTCCGTCGTGTCCGCGACCTCACGCCGTACCTCGGCCAGGAGATCGAGGCCAAGATCCTCGAGCTCGACAAGAACCGCAACAACGTGGTCCTGTCGCGCCGTGCGCTCCTCGAGCAGACGCAGTCCGAGTCCCGGACCACGTTCCTCAACAACCTCCACAAGGGCCAGGTCCGCAAGGGCATCGTGTCCTCGATCGTCAACTTCGGTGCGTTCGTGGACCTCGGCGGCGTCGACGGTCTCGTCCACGTCTCCGAGCTCAGCTGGAAGCACATCGAGCACGCCAGCGAGGTCGTCGAGGTCGGTCAGGAAGTCACCGTCGAGATCCTCGAGGTCGACCTGGACCGCGAGCGCGTGTCGCTCTCGCTCAAGGCGACGCAGGAGGACCCGTGGCAGGTCTTCGCCCGTACCCACGCGATCGGTCAGATCGCACCGGGCAAGGTCACGAAGCTCGTCCCGTTCGGTGCCTTCGTCCGCGTTGCCGACGGCATCGAGGGCCTCGTGCACATCTCGGAGCTCTCGAACAAGCACGTCGAGCTCGCCGAGCAGGTCGTCTCGGTCAACGACGAGGTCTTCGTCAAGATCATCGACATCGACCTCGACCGTCGCCGCATCTCGCTCAGCCTCAAGCAGGCGAACGAGGGCGTGGACCCGGAGAGCGACGAGTTCGACCCGGCGCTCTACGGCATGCCGACCGAGTACGACGAGAAGGGTGACTACAAGTACCCCGAGGGCTTCGACCCGGAGACCAACGAGTGGCTCGAGGGCTACGACACCCAGCGCACCGAGTGGGAAGGCCAGTACGCGGCCGCCCAGGGGCGTTGGGAAGCCCACAAGGCGCAGGTCGCGAAGACCATCGCCGACGAGGCGCAGGGTGGTTTCGACCTCCCGGCCGGCGCTTCGTCGTCGTCGTCGTCGTCTTCCTCCTCCTCGTCGTTCGCCGGCGAGACCGGTGGCGCGAGCCCCCTGGCCGACGACGCCTCGCTCGCAGCACTCCGCGAGAAGCTCAGCTCGACCAACAACTGATCGAGCGGTTCGTCCCGACCGGAAGCCCGGCACCCCTGACAGGGTGCCGGGCTTCCGGCGTTTCCGGCGGCCCGGGTCGTTACCCTGTTGCCGTGCACATCATCGGACTCACGGGCGGCATCGCCGCGGGCAAGTCGACGGTCTCCCGGCGCTGGGCCGAACACGGCGCGGTCGTCGTCGATGCCGACCGGCTGGCGCGGGACGCCGTGGCACCGGGAAGCCCCGGCCTGACGCAGGTCGCGGAGCGGTTCGGTCCGTCCGTCATCGCTGCGGACGGCTCGCTCGACCGGCCGGCACTCGGTTCGGTCGTGTTCGCGGACCCCTCGGCGCGGAAGGACCTCGAGGCGATCACCCACCCCGAGGTCTGGCGCCTCGCGCAGCAGGCCTTCGATGCCGCCGAGTCCGCCGATCCCGACGCCGTCGTCGTGTACGACGTGCCACTGCTCGCCGAGGCCCGGGGATCCCGCCCGCTCCGGTTCGACGCGGTCGTGGTCGTCGATGCGCCCGCCGCGCAGCGCATCGAACGGCTCGTCGAGCACCGCGGCATGCCACGGGACGAGGCCGAGCGTCGCGTCGCCGCGCAGGCCAGCGATGCGGACCGTCTCGCCCTCGCGGACCACGTCGTCGACGCCACCGGAACGCTCGAGCAGACGATCCGCTCCGCTGACGAGGTCTGGGCGCGGATCACGGCATGAGCCACCGCCTGCTCCTGGTGCTCGCCGCGATCGTCCTCGTGGCGATCGGGGCGGGCTCACTCGTCGCCGCGAACGTCCTCGGCGCCCAGCGCGTGGCGGACAACGGGCGGGTCGCGGTGCACGAGGAGCCCAGGTCCGACGACCGGCCGGCAGCCGGAGCCGGTCCGTCGGGCGACGAGGGGCCGTCCGGTGACGAGTACGGGCCCGACGGGGAGTTCCACCGGTTCCGGCTGGGGACGGTGAACGGGGAGCGGCTCACCCCGAACCGGGACGACTTCGCCGCCCGGACCTCGTCCGACGGCCCGCTGCTGCTGTTCCTGCCGGCGACCCGTTCGCGCCCGGCCGAGTACCAGCGGTTCCTGGCTGCCGCGCTGGCGGACGGGTACCACGTGCTCGGACTCGACTACTGGAACCTCGGCCGCACGTTGTCCGGCACCTGCGAGGCGAACGCCCGCTGCTACGGCATGGTGCAGCGGAACCGTTTCGACGGCACCCGACCGTCCGAGTTCAGCGCCGTCAGCCCGGCCGGGTCCATCGTCTCGCGCTTCCGTGACGCCGTCGCCTACCTCGACGACCACGACCCGGACGGTGGCTGGGGCCGGTTCGTGCAGGGCGACGACCGGATCATCTGGAAGGACATCGTCGTGGCCGGTCACTCGCAGGGCGGGGGCGAGGCCGCGTACATCGCGCACATCCGCAGTGTCCGCGGTGCGCTGATGTTCTCCTCGCCGGTCGAGTCCCGCGGCCCGGCGCACGCCGCGTGGATGGACCGACCCGGGAGGACACCCGTCGACCGCATGTACGCCATCGACGACGTCCGCGACACCTTCGGCCCCCGCATCACCGGTTCGTGGGACGTCCTCGGGCTGAGCGGGGTGACCGGCCCGTTCGAGACGGACACCGCGCCGCCCCTCGCCGGCGCCGACCCGCACGCGATCCTCACGGACATCGGTGGTGACGGCAAGGCGCACTCCGTGATCATCAAGGACTCGACCCCGCTCGGCAGCGACGGGGAGCCCCGGATGCTCCCGCTCTGGCAGTGGATGCTGCAGCGGTTCTCCACAGATCCCGCTGCTCCCTCCGACCGCTCATAGGGTCGCGCAATACGCTTTCTCCGTGCAGCCCGTTCGTCACGAACCCGACCTGCGCTCGCTCATCCGGGCCCGTGCGGCCGACGGGGGCGAGCGCCACTTCCTCGAGGACGCCCGGTCCGGACGCGTCCTCACCTACGGCGTGCTCGACGACGCGGTGACCGCCTGGTCGTACACCTTCGACGCGATCGGCATCGCCCCGTCCGGCGCCGTCCTGGTCGACGTGGGGGACCCGCTCGCCTTCGCGGTCGTGCACCTTGCCGCCGTCGCGTCCGGCCGCCGCGCCATCCCCGTCGACACCGGACAGCCGACCACCGAGCCCGGCCGTCTCGCCGACCTCATCGGCGGCGCGTCGATGGTCGTGTCGGACCGCGCGGTGGACGCGACCGTCCCCGGGGCGCCGGCCAGCGGGATCGACCCGGCCACGTTCCTCCCGGCCACCGTCCGTGACGGCGACCTGCCCGCCGTGAGCCCGCACGCACCGGGCGAGGGCTCCGTCGTGCTCTTCACCTCCGGCTCGACCGGTACCCCCAAGGGCGTCGAACTGCCGGAGACACAGCTCCTGTTCGTCGCCCGGGCCGTCGCGCGGCACAACCGGCTCACGCCGGACGACCGCGGCTTCAACTCGCTGCCGCTGTTCCACGTCAACGCCGAGGTGGTCGGACTGCTCGCGACCCTCGTCGCGGGCGCGACGCTCGTCCTCGACCGCCGCTTCCGCCGCACCGGGTTCTGGGAGCTGCTGGCAGAACGGCGCATCACCTGGCTGAACGCGGTCCCCGCGGTCCTCGCGGTCCTGGCGAAGACCGGGCCCCTCGCGTTCCCACCGGGGTTGCGGTTCGTGCGCAGCGCGTCGGCGCCGCTCCCCGATCCGGTCCGCGCGGCCCTCGGCGACGTGCCGCTCGTCGTCAGCTGGGGCATGACCGAGGGGGCCTCGCAGATCACCGCGACCCCGCTCGACGAGCCCGCCCGGCCCGGGACCGTCGGGGTGCCGGTGGGGTCCGAGGTGCAGGTCCGCGGCGAGGACGGCTCGGTGCTGCCCGCCGACGAGGTCGGCGCGCTGTGGGTGCGGGGCGAGGGGATCGTCCGGGGCTACCTGGGTGGCCGGGCCGCCGAGCGCTTCGACGCGGACGGTTGGCTCCACACCGGCGACGTCGGTTCCGTCGGTGCCGACGGCTGGGTGTCACTCGCCGGACGCTCCGACGACGTCATCAACCGCGGCGGTGAGAAGGTCTACCCGTCCGAGGTCGAGGACGTCCTGCTCGGCGACCCGCGCGTGCTCGAGGCGGTCGTCGTCGGTCGCCCCGACGACGTGCTCGGATCCGTGCCGGTCGCCTACGTGATCCCGCAGCCCGATGAACCAGTCGACCCCGCCACCCTCGTCGCCGATCTCGTGGCGCGGGCCGAAGCGCGGCTGACGCGGTTCCGCCGCCCCGTCGAGGTCATCGTGGTGCCCGACCTCCCGCGTGCGCCGACCGGCAAGGTGCAGCGCGCGAAGGTCCGGACGATGGCCCGACCCTCGTGACCGGAGCGTCGCCGGCGCCCTCGACGGGGGACGCTCGCAGGGGCGCCGGGACGGGGGTGCAGACGCCGACACGCACCGCCGAGGGCAAGCCGAGGCACCTGTACGAGGTCGACGTGCTGCGCATCCTCACGTTCGCGTGCGTCATCGGGGTGCACACCACGAGCCACACCGCAGCCACCGATGACGTCGGGCTGAACGCGCTGCTCGCCCTGCTCCACTTCACGCGGCTGGTCTTCTTCTCGCTGACCGCGTTCGTGCTCGTCTACAGCTACACGTTGCGCCCGCGGCCGATGGCGCAGTTCTGGCCGAAGCGCTTCCTGCTCGTCGGCGTGCCGTACCTGGCGTGGTCGTTCGTCTACGTGGCATCGGCCTGGCTGCTCAGCCAGACCCGACGCGGTGACGTCCCCGACCTGGTGCGGACCGCGGCCGAGGGCATCGTGACCGGGACGTCGTGGTACCACCTGTACTTCCTGCTCGTGACGATGCAGGTGTACCTGCTCCTCCCGGTGATCGTGTGGTTGGTACGACGCACCCGCGGGCACCACGTCACGGTGCTGGTCGTCGCCCTCGTCGTGCAGCTGGTGGTCTTCGCCGGGTACAAGTACTTCCCGGCGAGTGACGCCTGGATGCACGGGTACCAGAAGCAGTTCTTCTTCTCGTACGTCTTCTTCATCGTCTCGGGAGCGATCGCCGCCGACCACGCGGACGCCTTCCTGCGGTTCGTCCGGGTCCACCGGCGCGCGGTGCTCTGGGCGTTCGCCGGCGTCGGCGGGCTGACCCTCGGCGGGTGGGCGCTGCAGGTGGGGCTCGGCCAGTCGCTCTACGCAGCCGGCACGCCGCTGCAGCCGATGCAGGTGATCTGGAGCACCGCCGTGTTCGTCGGCTTCCTGGCGATCGGTGCGGCGTGGGCCGACCGACGTCGGGCAGGCAGCCGGATCGCCCGCTTCGTCGACTACGCGTCCGATCGGTCGTTCGGCATCTTCCTGAGTCACCCGTTCATGATCTGGGTCCTGCTGTACGGCGACAGCTGGCTCGAGGCCGTGGTGCCGCGGCCGTGGCTCACCCTGGTGACCTACCTGCTCGTGCTGGTGCTGTCGGTCGCCGTGACCGAGCTGTTCCGGTGGACCCCGCTCAGCGTGCCGCTGACCGGGCGTCCCTCGCTCGCCTCGCGCGGGCAGCGGGCGGCGCGGGCGCGTCGCGCCGACCGCTGAGCGCTCGCACGGCGCAGCTCTCGTGCGAGGTTCCGTTCGTCGTGCGATGGCGGCTCCGCCGCACGGAGTCCGGAACCTCGCACCAGCCGTCCGCGTGCGGCGCGGTGGACCCGTGGCGGGGCGGTCTGGAGGCGCGGGGCGGGCCCGACCCGGGCCTCCAGACCGCGCGTGCGGACCACCAGGGCACGGCGCACGTCCCGTGCGCACCGCGCGTCAGGCCGAGCGCTGCTCGGCCTTCGGGGTGCCGACCTCGAGCACGCCGTCCGTCGACGTCAGCCGCTGTGGCTTCATGAACCAGGCGACGACGGCAGCGGCCCCGAGCAGGACGCAGGAGAGCGCGAAGGGCAGCTGCCATCCGGAGGCGTCGATGAGCAGGCCGAAGACCACGGGGGAGACCACACCCGCGATCCCGAACCCGGTGTTCATGAAGCCGGAGGCCGTGCCGGACCACTGCGGTGCGACGTCCATCGGGATCGCCCAGAGGTTGGCGTTGCAGAGCTCGAGGAAGAAGAACGACAGGGCGAGCGAGACCGTTGCGACGAGCAGGCCCTGGCCGACCACGAGCGGGATGAGGCAGAGCAGCGAGCCGCCGAGGCCGATCACCAGGATCACCCGTCGAGCGTTCCGGGTGTCCCCGCCGCGGTGGATGATCCGGTCGCTGAGCATCCCGCCGACGGTGTCCCCGACGACACCGGCGAGCAGGATGAGGGTGGTGAAGAGCGCGAAGTCGGCGATCTCGAGTCCGTAGGTCGAACTGAGGAACGTCGGCAGCCACGTGAGGAACACCCAGAGGGTCCACCCGTAGCCGAAGTCGACGAACGTGACCGGCAGGATCTGCTTCGCCATCTGCCGCCACGGCACCGGGGGACGGGTCGCCCGGGTCTCGACCGGCGGGAGCTCGGCGAGTTCGACCTGCGTGATGCCCTTCGCGGACTCGGGCTTGTCGCGGAACCAGACGAACCAGACGATCGCCCACGCCAGGGAGAGCACCGCGGTGGCGAAGAACGCCCAGCGCCAACTCCCCGTCGCGCCGATCACCCACGCGACGATGAGCGGGGCCAGGGCGTTCCCGAGTCGCGCCGCCGAGTGCACGACGCCCTGGGCGAAGCCGTTCCGGTCACGGGGGATCCACCGGCTCATCGCCTGGGTCGCGGTCGGGAACGCGGCGGCCTCGCTGAGTCCGAGGAGCGCCCGCGCGGCGAAGAGGGTCCAGAAACCGACGGCGAACCCGGTCCAGAGCGTGGCGACGCCCCAGATCACCGTGATGACGAAGAGCGCCCTCCGCGGACCGAACTTCTCGCTGATGGTGCCCCCGAACACCTGCAGCAGGGCGTACGGCAGCGAGAACGCGGAGACGATGAGCCCAGCGGTGGCCTCGTTGAAGCCGAACTCCTCGGTGATGTGCGGCAGGGCGGTGGAGATGTTCGTCCGGTCGATGTACGAGATCGCGTACATGAAGCAGAGCAGGACGAGCACGCGGCCGCGGATGCGTCCGCGGAACGGGGTGCCCTTGGACGGTGCGGCCGGGGTCGCCGTGGTCATGAGGCCTCTTCGGGGGAGTGGGAAGGAGTCGGGGTGCTGAACAGATCGGACGGTATGCCTGACCGTTAGCAGTGGACTTGGAGCCTGCTTGCAGCGGACAATACGCCCAGGGCGAGCAACGTCCTCCCGTGTCAGGGGTGCCGACTACCGTTGTGCCCATGGGTGTTGCGATCGAACCGACCCGAGCGGTGCGTCCGTTCGAGGTCATCAGCGAGTACTCGCCGAGCGGCGACCAGCCCGCGGCCATCGCCGAACTCGCCGGGCGGATCAACGCCGGTGAGACCGACGTCGTGCTGCTCGGGGCGACCGGTACCGGCAAGTCGGCGACGACGGCGTGGCTCATCGAGCAGGTGCAGCGGCCGACGCTCGTGCTCGCGCACAACAAGACCCTCGCGGCGCAGCTCGCGAACGAGTTCCGCAGCCTGATGCCGAACAACGCGGTCGAGTACTTCGTCTCGTACTACGACTACTACCAGCCAGAGGCGTACGTCCCGCAGACGGACACGTTCATCGAGAAGGACTCCTCCGTCAACGCCGAGGTCGAACGCCTCCGGCACTCGACGACGAACTCGCTGCTCAGCCGTCGGGACACCGTGGTGGTGTCGACCGTGTCGTGCATCTACGGTCTCGGCACCCCTGAGCAGTACATGAACGCCTCGGTCGCGCTCCACGTCGGTCAGACGATCTCGCGCGACCAGCTCGTCCGCAAGTTCGTCGCCATGCAGTACCAGCGCAACGACGTCGACTTCGCCCGCGGCACCTTCCGTGTGCGCGGCGACACCATCGAGATCATCCCGATGTACGAAGAGCACGCGATCCGCATCGAGATGTTCGGTGACGAGATCGAAGCGCTCTCCTCGCTGCACCCCCTCACCGGCAACGTCATCGACGACCTGCCCGCCGTCTCGATCTTCCCGGCATCGCACTACGTCGCCGACACCGACGTGATGCACCGGGCGATCGTCTCCATCAAGGAAGAACTCGCGGAGCGGCTCGCCGAGCTCGAGGGCCAGGGCAAGCTGCTCGAAGCGCAGCGCCTCCGCATGCGCACGACGTTCGACATCGAGATGATGGAGCAGATCGGCTTCTGCTCCGGCATCGAGAACTACTCGCGCCACATGGACGGCCGTGGGCCGGGCGAAGCACCGCACTGCCTCATCGACTACTTCCCGGACGACTTCCTCATCGTCATCGACGAGTCGCACGTCACCGTGCCGCAGATCGGCGCGATGTACGAAGGCGACGCCTCCCGCAAGCGGACCCTCGTCGAGCACGGTTTCCGCCTGCCCAGCGCGATGGACAACCGTCCGCTGAAGTGGGAAGAGTTCCTCGAGCGCGTCGGGCAGAAGGTCTACCTGTCGGCCACCCCGGGCCGCTACGAGCTCGGTGTCACCGACAGCGTGGTGGAGCAGATCATCCGCCCGACCGGCCTGATCGACCCCGAGATCGTGGTGAAGCCGAGCGACGGCCAGATCGACGACCTGCTCGAGGAGATCAAGCAGCGCGTCGAGAAGGACGAGCGCGTCCTCGTCACGACGCTCACCAAGCGCATGGCCGAGGAGCTCACCGACTTCCTCGGGAACGCCGGCGTGCGCGTCCGGTACCTGCACTCCGACGTCGACACCCTCAAGCGCGTCGAACTGCTCACCGAGCTGCGGCAGGGCGTGTACGACGTCCTCGTGGGCATCAACCTGCTGCGTGAGGGCCTCGACCTGCCCGAGGTGTCGCTCGTCGCGATCCTCGACGCCGACAAGGAAGGCTTCCTCCGCTCGTCGACGTCCCTGATCCAGACGATCGGCCGCGCTGCCCGCAACGTCTCGGGGCAGGTGCTCATGTACGCCGACAAGATGACCGACTCGATGAAGACCGCGATCGAGGAGACCGATCGCCGTCGCGAGAAGCAGGTCGCGTACAACCTGGAGCGCGGCATCGACCCGCAGCCGCTGCGCAAGAAGATCGCCGACATCACCGAGGTGCTGCAGCGCGAGAACGACGACACGAAGGCGCTGCTGCAGGGCCGCCCCGGGACCGATGGTCGTCGGTCACCGACGCCGAACCTCAAGCGAGGGGGCATCGCCGGCGAGGGCGCCACGCAGCTCGGTGCCACCATCGCCGACCTCAACGACCAGATGCTGCAGGCAGCCGCAGAACTGAAGTTCGAGCTCGCCGCCCGCCTGCGCGACGAGGTGCAGGACCTGAAGAAGGCCCTGCGGCAGATGGAGTCCGCCGGGCATGTCAGCTGACGACCGTCGTACGGTCGTCGTCACCGGTGCGAGCGCCGGCCTCGGCTACCACGCTGCCGAGCAGCTGGCAGCGGCCGGGCACCGCGTCGTGCTCGCGACCCGTGACGGGGATCGGGCGGCGTCGGCCGAGCGCAGCATCCGCCGCCACGTCGACGGTGCGTCGCTCGCCCACGTGCACCTCGACCTCGCCGACCTCGACTCGGTCCATGCTGCCGCCGACGAGCTCGCCGTGCTCGAACCCGACGGCGTCGACGCCGTCGTCAACAACGCCGGTGTCGTCGGGTCGTCCACCCGAGGGAGCACGGCCCAGGGCACGGAGCTGCAGATCGGCACGAACCACCTCGGGCACTTCGCCTGGATCGGCCTGGTCCTGCCCCTGCTCGAACGGCGCGCCGGCCGTGTCGTGCACCTCGGGTCGATCGCCCACCGGTTCGCGCGCCTCGACCCGGTCGACCCGCTCGGGGTCGGCCGGTACTCGAACCACCGCCAGTACGCACGCAGCAAGCTCGCCGTGATGCTGTTCGGGTTCGAGCTCGCCGAACGCCTGGCCGACTCGGGTTCGTCGGTGTCGAGCGTCGTCGCGCACCCCGGTCTGTCGCTCGAGCGCCTCTCACCCGCCCGTCCGGACATCGCGCCGAGCCGTCCGGAGCCGTCGTGGATCCGTCCGCCGCAGCGGCTGGCCGCCCAGGGCAAGGACGTCGGTGCACAGCCGCTCGTGCACGCAGCCGTCGGCACCGACGTCCGTTCGGGGGAGTACTGGGGCCCGGCCGGCTGGATGCAACTGCGCGGGCCCGCAGCGGTCGTCCGCGCCGAGCCGCGGGCGCACGACCGCACCGCCGCTGCCCGGCTCTGGGCCGCCAGCGAGCAGGCCTCGGGCGTCGCGTTCGCTCTCGACGCACTCGTCTGACCCTCCCTCCCGGCCGAATGTCGGTGCGGCTTCGTAGAATCGACGGCGATGACCATCACCTCTGATCCCGGTACCTCGACGTCGGGCCGGAACGCCTTCGGCGAGCCCGCTGACCTCCACCTCCCCGGCGGCACCGCACCGCACAGCACCTCCACGCTCAGCGTGCGAGGTGCGCGCGTGCACAACCTCCGCGACGTCGACCTCGAGATCCCGCGTGACTCGCTCGTCGTCTTCACCGGGCTGTCCGGCTCCGGCAAGTCCTCGCTGGCGTTCGACACGATCTTCGCCGAGGGGCAGCGTCGGTACGTCGAGTCGCTGTCCGCGTACGCGCGCCAGTTCCTCGGCCAGGTCGACCGCCCCGACGTCGACTTCATCGAGGGGCTCTCGCCCGCGGTGTCGATCGACCAGAAGTCGACCAACCGCAACCCGCGGTCGACGGTCGGCACGATCACCGAGGTCTACGACTACATGCGTCTGCTCTGGGCGCGCATCGGGGTCCCGCACTGCCCGACCTGTGGCGAGGTGATCAGCAAGCAGACCGTGCAGCAGATCGCCGACCAGCTCATGCAGTTCGAGACCGGTACCCGGTTCCAGGTCCTGGCACCCGTCATCTCCAAGAAGAAGGGCGAGTTCGTCGACCTCTTCCAGGAACTCGCGGCGTCCGGTTACGCACGCGCGATCGTCGACGGTGAACGCATCCAGCTCAGCGACCCGCCCAAGCTGAAGAAGCAGGTCAAGCACGACATCTCGGTGATCGTCGACCGCCTGGTGGCGAGCGACGACATCCTCGGTCGTCTCACCGACTCGCTCGAGACCGCCCTGCGCCTGACCGACGGCACCGTCGGCATCGACCTGGTCGACCACGAGGGGCCAGGAGCGGTCCGGACGTACTCCGAGAACCTCTCGTGCCCGAACAACCACCCGCTGGCGCTCACCGAGATCGAGCCCCGCACGTTCTCGTTCAACGCGCCGTTCGGTGCCTGCCCCGAGTGCTCCGGCCTGGGCACCCGCATGTCGGTCGATCCCGACCTGGTGCTCGGCGACCCCGAGGCCTCGCTGCGCGACGGCGTCCTGCTGCCCTGGACGGGGACGAGCGGGCTGTACTCCTACTTCGAGAAGCTGCTCGGTGGTCTCGGCAAGGAGCTCGGCTTCTCGCTCGACACCCCGTGGAACCAGCTCGACCCGGCGGTCCAGGCCTCGATCCTGACCGGCAAGGACTTCCAGGTGTCCGTCTCCTGGCGCAACCGCTTCGGTCGCGAGATGCGGTACACGAGCGGGTTCGAGGGCGTCATGCCCTACATCGAGCGCAAGTTCGCCGAAGCCGAGTCCGACTCGCAGCGCCAGCGGTTCCAGGGGTACCTGCGCGAGGTCCCGTGCCCGGTGTGCGAGGGCACACGCCTCAAGCCCGAGGTGCTCGCGGTGACGGTCAACGACCGCAGCATCGCGGACGTCACCGACATGTCGCTCGACAACGCGTACGCGTTCATGGACGACCTGACCCTGACCGACCGTGAAGCGCACATCGCCGCGGCGGTGCTCCGCGAGATCCGTGCCCGTCTCGAGTTCCTGCTCGAGGTCGGCCTGAACTACCTCACGCTGGCGCGCGGTGCGGGTGGCCTCTCCGGCGGCGAGGCGCAGCGCATCCGCCTCGCGACACAGATCGGCTCCGGCCTGACGGGCGTGCTCTACGTCCTCGACGAGCCGAGCATCGGGCTGCACCAGCGTGACAACCGTCGCCTCATCGACACCCTGGTCAAGCTGAAGGACCTCGGCAACACGCTCATCGTCGTCGAGCACGACGAAGACACGATCCGCACGGCTGACTGGGTCGTCGACATCGGTCCGGGCGCGGGTGTGAACGGCGGCAACGTCGTGCACTCCGGTTCGTACGAGGGCATGATCGAGAACCGCGAGTCGATCACCGGCGACTACCTGGCCGGCCGACGTGCGATCGAGGTGCCTGCCGAGCGCCGCAAGGTCAACCTCAAGCGTGCCATCACGGTGCAGGGTGCCCGGGCGAACAACCTCAAGTCGATCGACGCCGACTTCCCCCTCGGTGTCTTCACGGCCGTCACCGGTGTCAGCGGCTCCGGCAAGTCGACGCTGGTGAACGACATCCTGTACAAGGTGCTGGCCAACCAGCTCAACGGCGCACGGCACATCGCGGGCAAGCACACCCGCGTCAAGGGCCTCGACCAGCTCGACAAGGTCGTGCACGTCGACCAGGCCCCGATCGGCCGCACGCCGCGATCCAACCCGGCGACCTACACGGGTGTGTTCGACCGCATCCGTCAGCTCTTCGCCGAGACGCAGGAGGCCAAGACCCGCGGCTACCAGCCCGGACGCTTCAGCTTCAACGTCAAGGGCGGCCGCTGCGAGAACTGCGCGGGCGACGGCACGATCAAGATCGAGATGAACTTCCTGCCCGACGTCTACGTCGCGTGCGAGGTCTGCGGCGGTGCGCGCTACAACCGCGAGACGCTCCAGGTGCACTACAAGGGCAAGAACATCTCCGAGGTCCTCGACATGCCGATCAGCGAGGCGGCCGAGTTCTTCGAGCCGATCTCCGCGATCCACCGCTACATGGCGACCCTCGTCGACGTCGGCCTCGGCTACGTGCGACTCGGGCAGAGCGCCACCACGCTCTCCGGCGGCGAGGCACAGCGCGTCAAGCTCGCCACCGAGCTGCAGCGTCGTTCCAACGGTCGCACGGTCTACGTGCTCGACGAGCCGACCACCGGTCTGCACTTCGAGGACGTCCGCAAGCTGCTCCTCGTGCTGCAGAGCCTGGTCGACAAGGGCAACACCGTCGTCACGATCGAGCACAACCTCGACGTGATCAAGTCCGCCGACTGGGTGATCGACATGGGCCCCGAGGGTGGTTCGGGTGGCGGCACGGTGCTCGCGACCGGCACACCGGAGCACGTGGCGACCGTGCCGGAGAGCCACACCGGCGTCTTCCTGCGCGAGATCTTCGACGCGCAGGACGCCCGGGTCGGCAAGCAGCTGGCCGTCGGCGCGCGTCAGGCCACCCAGAAGCAGGGCGCGACCAAGCAGGGCGCGACCAAGCAGGGCACGGGCAAGCAGGGCACCGGCAAGCAGAAGGCGGGTGCTCGGTAGGTGGCGGACACCGTCCCGTGGCGTCCGAAGGCGGGGGAGATCCCGACTGACCCGGGCGTCTACCGATGGCGTGACGAGGCCGGTCGGGTGCTCTACGTCGGCAAGGCGAAGAACCTCCGCGCGCGGCTGAGCAACTACTTCGCCCCGCTGCCGACGCTGCACGAGCGAACCCGGCGCATGGTCCTCACGGCCCGCAGCGTCGAGTGGACGACGGTCGGCTCCGAGATCGAGGCACTCCAGCTTGAGTACACCTGGATCAAGGAGTTCGACCCGCCGTTCAACGTCAAGTTCCGCGACGACAAGTCCTACCCGTACATGGCGGTCACCCTCGGGGACGAGGCGCCGCGGGTGATGGTGACGCGCAACCGCAAGATCAAGGGCGCGAAGTACTTCGGTCCGTACCCGAAGATCTGGGCCGTGCACGACACCATCGACCTGATGATCAAGGTGTTCCCGATCCGGACGTGTTCGGACTCCTCGTACAAGAAGGCGATGCAGACCGGGCGCCCGTGCTTCCCCGGACAGATCGGCAAGTGCGGGGGCCCGTGCTCGCAGAAGGTGACGATCGAGGAGCACCGTGCGCTCGTCGAGGAGTTCGTGCGCTTCATGAACTCCTACGATCGCCGCGTCATCACCGAACTCCGGCAGCGCATGGGGGCCTCGGCCGATGCGATGCAGTACGAGCAGGCCGCCAGGTACCGTGACCAGGTCGAGGCGCTCGAAGCCGTGCTCGAGAAGTCCGCCGTGGTCCTCCGTGACTCGGTCGACCTCGACCTGTTCGGCATCGCGGAAGACGAGCTCGCCGCCGCCGTCCAGCTGTTCTCGGTCCGTGGCGGCCGCATCCGCGGTGTCCGCGGCTGGGTGGTCGACAAGGAGCTCGACATCGCCACCGGCGACCTCGTCGAGCAGATCGTCCAGGGCGTCTACGTCACCGACGAGCCCCCGCGCGAGGTGGTCGTCCCCGAGCTGCCGGAGGACGCCGACGCACTGCAGCAGTGGCTCAGCGAGCGCCGGAGCGGGCGTGGCACCAAGCTCAGCACCGCGCAGCGCGGCGACCGAGCGGGTCTCGCCCGGACCGCCGCGCAGAACGCCGGCCAGGCGCTCATGCTCTACAAGACCAAGCGCTCCGCCGACTACACGACCCGCGCGGCCGCACTCGCGGACATCCAGGACGCCCTCGGCATGACCGAGGCGCCGCTCCGCATGGAGTGCTACGACATCTCGCACCTGCAGGGCACGAACGTCGTCGCGTCGATGGTGGTGTTCGAAGACGGCCTCCCGCGCAAGGACCAGTACCGGCGGTACTCGATCGCCGAGACCACCGACGACACCGACAGCATGTACCAGGTGCTGTCGCGCCGTCTGGCCCGGCTGGACGAGGACGCCGAGCTGCCGGACGTCCCCGACGTCACGACGGACGAGGTCGTCGAGGGGTCGAAGCCCACGAAGCGGTTCGCCTACCGCCCGCAGCTGCTCATCGTGGACGGCGGCCAGCCCCAGGTGCAGGCCGCGAAGCGTGCGATGGACGAAGCCGGAGTGCACGACATCGCCCTGGTGGGCATCGCGAAGCGTCTCGAGGAGCTCTGGCTGCCCGACGACGACTTCCCGGTCATCCTGCCCCGCAACTCCGAGGCGCTGTTCCTCATCCAGCGCATCCGTGACGAGGCGCACCGGTTCGCCATCACGCACCAGCGCAGCAAGCGCAAGCGTGACGTCCGCTCCCGGCTCTCGGAGATCCCCGGTCTGGGGCCGAGCCGTGTCAACGCGCTGCTGAAGCACTTCGGGTCGGTCGCACGGTTGCGTGAGGCCACGGCCGCGGACATCGGCGAGGTGAACGGCATCGGCCCGGCGACCGCTGCCGCGGTCGTGTCGAAGCTCGCGCAGACGCCGACGAGCGCGCCGGCGACGAGCGCGTCCAGCGCCCCTGAACCGGACGCCGACGCGATCTCGGACACCGGAACGGACGCGATCGCGGACGCCGGACCCGAGAACGCGGCCACCGAGCAGACCGCCACCCACCCGGGAGGCCCGGTGCGGGTCCCCGAGGTGACCAGCGACGGTCCGCAGCGACCGTCGTGACGGTCCCCGTGCCTCCAGGGCGAGACCGGGCGGTAGCCTGGTCCGGCAGCCGAGACCTCCCCGGGCGACGCGCCCGGGCCGCCACGACGGAGCCCACTCCCAGATGACCGACAGCGCCACCGCGACCACGCACGCGTCGCAGCACGACATCCTCATCGTCACCGGCATGTCCGGCGCCGGGCGTTCCACCGTCGGCAAGGCCCTCGAAGACCTGGGCTGGTACGTCGTCGACAACCTCCCCACGCAGATGCTGGCACCGCTGACCGAGCTCGCCGACCGTGCGGGGGAGAAGATCCCGAAGATCGCCACCGTTGTCGACGTGCGGGGCGGGCGGTTCTTCACCGACCCCGAGCACGCGGTCGAACAGGTCCGGTCCAGCACGTCCGCGCGGGTCCGGGTGCTGTTCCTCGAGGCGACCGACGCCGTGCTGGTCCGGCGCTTCGAGCAGGTCCGACGACCTCACCCGCTCCAGGGCGAGGACACCCTGCTCGACGGCATCGCACGTGAGCGGGCCCGTCTCGCCGGCCTGCGCGAGGCGTCCGACGTGGTGATCGACACGTCCGACCTGAACATCCACCAGCTCGCGAACACCGTCATCGAGCAGTTCGCCGACGAGCACTTCGTGGGTGTCCAGGTCACGCTGATGAGCTTCGGCTTCAAGTACGGGCTGCCCGCCGACGCCGACATGGTGGCCGACGTGCGGTTCCTCCCGAACCCCTACTGGGTGCCGGAACTCCGGCCCCACACCGGCCTCGACCAGCCCGTCTCGGACTACGTCCTGGCCCAGGCCGGGGCCCGTCCGTTCGTCGACCGCTACGCCTCCGTGCTCGAGCCGGTGTTCGAGGGGTACCAGCGCGAGAACAAAAGACACGCTACGATCGCCATCGGCTGTACCGGCGGGAAGCACCGCTCGGTCGCCATCGTCGCCGAGTTGGCGAACCTCCTCCGCGGGATGCCAGGCGTCGCCGTGCGTGTGAAGAACCGAGATCTCGGCCGGGAGTGACCGTCCCTCCGGCCGCTCCCACGCCCGTGCCGCCGGATCTGCGGGAACCACTGAACGAAGTTAGGAATGATGCTGTGCCGTTGACTGCCGAGGTCAAGGACGAACTGGCCAGGGTCGCCGTGAACCGCAACACGGTCCGCGCCGCCGAACTGGCCACGATCCTCCGGTTCGCAGGTGGTCTGCACGTCATCTCGGGCCGCATCGCGGTCGAGGTCGAGCTCGACACCCGGATCATCGTGCACCGGGTCCGCAAGGACCTCGCCGAGCTCTACGGGGTGCGCAGCGAGGCCTCGGTGGGGTCGTCCGCGTCCTCCCGCCGTGGCACCCGCTACCTGGTCCGTGTGCTCGAGGCGGGGGAGACCCTCGCGCGCCAGACCGGGCTGATGGACGCCCGTCGCCGCCCCGTCCGCGGGCTGCCGAACCGTCTCACCACCGGCAACCGTGAGGACCTCGCCGCCATCTGGCGCGGCGCATTCCTCGCCTCCGGCACGCTGACCGACCCGGGTCGCGCCGCAGCGCTCGAGGTCACCTGCCCCGGCAACGAGGCAGCCATGGCCCTCGTCGGTGCCGCGTCGCGCCTCGGTGTCGCCGCCAAGGGCCGCGAGGTCCGCGGGGTGCACCGGGTCGTCATCCGCGACGGCGAGGCCATCGGTCAGATGCTCACCGTCATGGGCGCCGCACGCACCACCGCCGACTGGGAGGAGATGCGCCAGCGCCGCGAGGTCCGTGCGACCGCGAACCGCCTGGTCAACTTCGACGACGCGAACCTGCGCCGTTCCGCGCAGGCCGCCGTGGCCGCCTGCGCCCGGGTCGAGCGTGCGCTCGAGATCCTCGGCGACGAGGTCCCCGACCACCTCAAGTACGCCGGCGCGCTGCGTCTGCAGCACCGCGACGCATCGCTCGACGAGCTCGGTCAGCACGCGGACCCGCCCATGACGAAGGACGCCATCGCCGGGCGCATCCGCCGCCTGCTCGCGATGGCCGACAAGCGGGCGTCGGACCTCGGCGTCCCCGGTACCGAGGCGAGCGTCCCGGAAGAGCTCGAAGGGGTCTGAGCGCGGGCTGTCGACCCTGCGGACAGGAGGCGCGGTGCCAGCTGGCACCGCGCCTCCTGTCCGTCTCCCGACCGTTCTCGGGCCCGTTCCCGGCCCGGTCGGTGACCGTCCGGACGGACCGTCATCCCGCTCGGGCACGCAGTGTCCGACTGCTAGGGTCGTTACGGCGACGTTACGGGGCGTATCGTCCACCACACGCGGACCCGCCAGGGTGCGCGACTCCCGAAAGCAGCGCCCCCTGGGCGCTCCACACCACCAGGAGATCCATTGACCGTCAAGATCGGTATCAACGGCTTCGGCCGAATCGGCCGTAACTTCTTCCGGGCCGCCCTCGCGAAGGGCTCCGACCTCGAGATCGTGGCGGTGAACGACCTCACCGACAACGCGTCGCTCGCCAACCTGCTGAAGTTCGACTCCATCACGGGCAAGCTCCCCGCGACCGTCGAGCTCGACGGCGACAACATCGTCGTCGACGGCAAGGCCATCAAGGTCCTCGCCGAGCGCGACCCCGCCAACCTCCCCTGGGGCGAGCTGGGCGTCGACATCGTCATCGAGTCGACCGGTTTCTTCACCAAGGCCGCCGATGCGCAGAAGCACATCGACGCCGGTGCCAAGAAGGTCATCATCTCCGCTCCGGCCTCGGGTGACGACGTCACCATCGTGCTCGGTGTGAACGAGGGTCAGTACGACCCGGCGAACCACCACATCATCTCGAACGCGTCCTGCACCACGAACAGCCTCGCGCCGCTCGCCAAGGTGTTCCACGACAAGTTCGGCATCGAGCGTGGCCTCATGACGACGGTGCACGCCTACACCGCCGACCAGAACCTGCAGGACGGCCCGCACAAGGACCCCCGCCGTGCCCGTGCCGCCGCGCTGAACATCGTGCCGACCTCGACCGGCGCTGCGAAGGCCATCGGCCTCGTGCTCCCCGAGCTCGCCGGCAAGCTGGACGGCTTCGCGCTGCGCGTCCCGGTCCCGACCGGCTCAATCACCGACCTCACCCTCGAGACCAAGTCCGAGGTGACCGTCGACGAGATCAACGCCGCCTACAAGGAGGCCGCAGAAGGCCCCCTCAAGGGCATCCTGCTCTACAGCGAGGACCCGCTGGTGTCGACCGACATCACCACGGACCCGCACTCCTCGATCTACGACTCCGGCCTGACCAAGGTCATCGGCGGCCTCGTGAAGATCACCTCGTGGTACGACAACGAGTGGGGCTACTCGAACCGCCTCGTCGACCTCACCGAGTACGTCGGCGAGCGTCTGTAACACATGGCCCTCCGCACCCTCGAGGACCTCGGCGACCTCGCCGGCAAGCGCGTCGTCGTCCGCTGTGACCTGAACGTTCCGCTCAAGGACGGCACGATCACGGATGACGGCCGCGTCCGCGCGTCGCTGACCACGCTGAACACCCTCGTCAACGCCGGCGCACGCGTCATCGTGATCTCGCACCTGGGCCGCCCCGACGGGGAGCCCAAGCCCGAGTTCTCGCTCGCACCGGTGGCCCAGCGGCTCTCCGAGCTGCTCGGCAAAGAGGTCACGTTCGTCGGCGAGACCGTCGGTGACGAAGCGACCGCTGCCGCCGAGGCCCTCGAGGACGGCGACGTCCTGCTGCTCGAGAACCTCCGGTTCAACCCGGAGGAGACCTCGAAGGACGCCGCCGAACGCGGGGCCTTCGCGGACCGCATCGCGGCCCTCGGTGACGCCTTCGTCTCCGACGGCTTCGGGGTCGTGCACCGCAAGCAGGCCTCGGTCTACGAACTCGCGTCCGCGCTGCCCAGTGCCGCCGGTTCGCTGATCGAGACCGAGCTCCGCGTGCTCGAGCGCCTGACCAAGGACCCGGAGCGGCCGTACACGGTCGTGCTCGGTGGCTCGAAGGTCAGCGACAAGCTCGGTGTCATCGACCACATCCTGCCGAAGGTCGACACCCTCTGCATCGGTGGCGGCATGCTCTTCACCTTCCTCGCGGCCCAGGGCCACGGGGTGGCGAAGTCCCTGCTCGAGGCCGACCAGCTCGACGTCGTCCGCGAGTACCTCTCGCGGGCGAAGGAGCTCGGCGTCACCATCGACCTGCCGACCGACGTCGTGGTGGCCTCCGGCTTCGCGGCCGACGCCGACCACGAGACCGTCGCGGCCGACGCGATCGAGTCCTCCTCGTTCGGTACGGACGGCATCGGCCTCGACATCGGCCCGGAGACCGCCGCGCGGTTCGCCTCGGCCGTCTCGGGTTCGAAGACCGTGTTCTGGAACGGCCCGATGGGCGTGTTCGAGTTCCCGGCCTTCGCCGCCGGCACGAAGACCGTCGCCCAGGCGCTGACCGAGGTCGACGGCCTCGGCGTCGTCGGTGGTGGCGACTCCGCTGCCGCCGTGCGCTCGCTCGGGTTCTCGGACGACAGGTTCGGGCACATCTCGACCGGCGGCGGCGCGAGCCTCGAGTTCCTCGAGGGCAAGTCGCTGCCCGGTCTCGAAGCACTGGGGTGGACCGCATGACCCGTACTCCTCTGATCGCCGGCAACTGGAAGATGAACCTGGACCATCTCCAGGCCATCGCCACCGTGCAGAAGCTCGCGTGGACGCTCAAGGACGCCCGGCACGACTTCGACGACGTCGAGGTCGCGGTCTTCCCCCCGTTCACCGACCTGCGGAGCGTGCAGACGCTCATCTCGGCCGACAAGCTGCCGATCCGCTTCGGCGCCCAGGACCTGTCGCAGTACGACTCCGGTGCCTACACCGGCGACGTCTCCGGTGCGTTCCTGGCGGCGCTCGACGCCCAGTACGTCATCGTCGGACACTCCGAGCGGCGCACGCTGCACGGTGAGACCGACGAGGTCGTCGCGGCGAAGACCGGCGCGGCCGTCAAGCACGGTCTCGTGCCGGTGGTCTGTGTCGGCGAGACCGGTGCGCAGCGTGAGGAGCGCGGCCCCGGTGTCGTGCCGGTCGAGCAGCTCCGCGTCGTGCTCGACGCGGTCAAGCCCGCCGAGATCGTCGTCGCGTACGAGCCCGTCTGGGCCATCGGTTCCGGCCAGGCGGCCACGGCCGAGCAGGCGCAGGACGAGTGTGCGGCCATCCGTCGCGGGATCGCCGCGGCCTGGGGCGACCAGGCCGCTGCCGACACCCGCGTGCTCTACGGCGGCTCGGTGAAGTCCGGCAACATCGCGGGGTTCCTCCGCGAGCCGGACATCGACGGTGCCCTCGTCGGCGGCGCCTCCCTCGACGTGCAGGAGTTCGCGGCGATCGCCCGGTTCCGGCAGCACGTCGGGCTGTAGCCCCCACGAGTTGGAGCCGGGTGCCGGCTGCAGTTCTGCACCACTCCGGTCCGTGTACCGGCCGTGCTCCGCGCGGCCGGTACACTGGTACGGCTGACTGACACGAAAGGTACGTCGTGGCGATACTCTCCGTCGTGCTGCAGGTCCTGCTCGCAATCACGAGCCTCCTGCTCACGCTCCTCATCCTGCTGCACAAGGGCCGCGGTGGTGGCCTCTCCGACATGTTCGGCGGTGGGGTCACGAGCAACCTCGGTGCGTCCGGCGTGGCCGAGCGCAACCTCAACCGCATCACGGTGATCCTCGGTCTGGTCTGGATCGTGTCCATCATCGTGCTCGGTCTCATCAACAAGTTCACGGCGGGGGTCTGATCCATGGCAAGCGGAGGCAGTGCAATCCGAGGGTCTCGCGTCGGCGCGGGCCCGATGGGGGAGCAGGACCGTGGGGTCCAGGCAGAACGTGTGGCGATCTCGTACTGGGATGCCCTCGGCAACGAGGTCGTGCGGTACTTCGCCGCCAACCTGCCGGAAGAAGAGATCCCCGAGACGGTGGACTCGCCGTCGAGCGGTCTCCCGGCTGGGCGCGACAAGGAGAACCCGCCCGTGGTCTCCAAGACGGAGCCCTACAAGACGCACCTCGCGTACGTGAAGGAACGTCGCACCGAGGAAGAGGCAGCGCAGCTC
The DNA here is from genome assembly GCF_018598405.1 of Curtobacterium flaccumfaciens. Taxonomy (NCBI): domain Bacteria; kingdom Bacillati; phylum Actinomycetota; class Actinomycetes; order Micrococcales; family Microbacteriaceae; genus Curtobacterium; species Curtobacterium flaccumfaciens. Next base: position 57,927 of record NZ_JAHEWS010000018.1, read on the forward strand.
CTCGAAGACGCGCTCCAGCAGCTCCGCGAGCGTCGCGGCACCGCGGCCAAGAAGGCGTAGCGCACACACACTGACGAAAGGCCCTCGCACCGATGGTGCGGGGCCTTCGTGCGTCGCGGCAGGGTCTCGAGATCCATGGCACGCCACGTGCGCCCCGCCGAGGTTCCACGACATGCCGCGCACATCCCGCCGAGGTTCCGCGGCCCGCCGGAGCGAGGGCCGAGATGCGGAGATTTCGGAACCTGGGGCGACGGGGGCGGGGCGTGCGGTGGGCGCGACCACCGACAGACGGGAGGCCCGGTGCCAGCTGGCACCGGGCCTCCCGTCTGTCTGGAACGCGCGTCTAGTACGTCGACGCGATGAGGTTCTCGGGGACGTCGCGTGCGGCGTCCTGGTCCACGAAGAAGACGGTGCGCTTGCGGCCCTGCACGCCGCCGACCGGGACGTCGTCGACGGACGCGCCGGCGAGGGCGAGGCCGAGGACCGAGGCCTTCTCGGCGCCGGAGAGGATGACCCAGACACGCTGCGAGGCGTTGACCACCGGGAAGGTGACGGTCAGGCGCTGCGGCGGCGGCTTGGGGGAGTCGTCCACCGACACGACGGCGCGGTCGGTGACGGTGAGCTGCGGGAACTCCGGGAAGAGCGACGCGGTGTGCCCGTCGGGGCCGACACCGAGCAGCGTGATGTCGAAGCGCGGGGCGACGGCCCCCTCGGGAGCGGCCTCCTGCAGCTCGCGCTCGTACTGCGTCGCCGCTGCCTCGATGTCGAGGGGCCCGTCCGACGCGGGCATCGGGTGGATGTTCGCCGCCGGGATGTCGACGTGGTCGAAGAAGTCGGTCTGCGTGCCGGTGGTGTTGCGGTCGGCGTCGTCGGACGGCACCCAGCGCTCGTCGACCCACCAGACGTGCACCTTTGACCAGTCGACGCTCTCGCGGGCCGGCGACTGGCCGATCGCGGCGAGGACGAGGGAGGAGACCGAGCCACCGCTGATCGCGATGTCGGCACGCTCCTGCTCGTCGAGCACGTCGATGATCTTGGTGATGAAGCGTGCGGCGACCGAAGCGCCGAGGGCCTGCTTGTCCGGGTGCACGAGCACCCGCCGTTCGTTGGTCACGTGACTCCCGTGTTCGTGGCGGCCGACCGGTCGTCCGACCGCCTTCGGTCCGGTCGGGCCACCTGCACCAGACAGGCGGCCCGACCGTGTGGGGTGTGGATCAGCGGGCGATGGTCTCGCGCAGCTGGGGCACCCCGTGCTTGACGACGTCTCCGAAGAGGACGTCCGGGTCGAGTCTACGGAGTTCCTCGGCCAGGCAGTCGCGCAGGTTGCGGCGTGGCAGCGACAGGTCGTGCGTCGGCTGCCCGGGCATCGAGAGCGTCGCGACGTCCACCAGGGACCGCTCGAGCTCGATGGTGCCGGAATCCCGCACGAGCTTGACGCCGTGGATGCCACTGGACCCCGTCGCGCGGGGCGACGTGACGACGGACACCGGCACCTTGAGCTGCAGCTGCAGCCAGGCGGCGAGGAGGATCGTCGACGGGCTGTCCGACGCTCCGGAGACCTCCACCGCGGTGATCGGCTCGTACGGCGGCTGGTCGAGCGCCGCGGCGAGCTGGTTCCGCCACAGCGTCAGACGGGTCCACGCGAAGTCGGTGTCACCCGGCACGTACGAGGCTCCGAGCGCCTCGATCGCACCGTTCGGGTCCCGCTGCGCGGCCGCGTCGGTGATCCGGCGCTGGGCGATGCGACCCAGGGCCGACGCCGCGGGCTGCTCCGGAGCGATCTGCGGCCACCAGGCCACGACGGGCGCGTCCGGCAGCAGGAGGCCGGTGACCAGGCTCTCCTCGTCGGTCGCGGTCTCACCGTACGCGCGGAGGACGATGACCTCACTGGCCCCGGCGTCGCTGCCGACGCGGATCTGCGCGTCGAGGCGACCGGGGGACTTCGTGTCCCCGCTGTTCTTCGACACGATGATGACGCGCATCGGGTGCTCGCGGGACGCCTCGTTCGCGGCCTCGATCGCCTCTTCCTCGTGGCCGAGGGCCGTCGAGATGATGAGGGTCAGCACACGGCCGAGGGCGACGGCGCCGCCCTCTTCGCGGATGCGGACGAGCTTCTTCTGGATCTTCGACACCGTGGTGTCGGGCATGTCGATCTTCACGGACGCCTCCAGGTCCGACCGTCGCGGGCGAGCAGGGCGTCGGCGGATGCCGGACCCCACGTGCCGGGACGGTACTGCTCGGGCTGGCCCTGCGTGGCCCAGAACTCCTCGATCGGGTCGAGGATCTTCCAGGACAGCTCGACCTCCTGGTGCCGCGGGAACAGCGGCGGGTCACCGAGGAGCACGTCGAGGATGAGTCGCTCGTACGCCTCGGGGGATGCTTCGGTGAACGCGTGGCCGTAGCCGAAGTCCATCGTCACGTCGCGCACCTGGGTGCCGACGCCGGGGACCTTCGAGCCGAAGCGGAGCGTGACCCCCTCGTCCGGCTGGACGCGGATCACGAGTGCGTTCTGGCCGAGCGGGGACTGCGAGTTGCCGTACACGTCCTCGGGGACGCGCTTGAACACGATCGCGATCTCGGTCACACGACGGCCGAGGCGCTTGCCGGCGCGCAGGTAGAACGGCACGCCCTGCCAACGCCGGGTCGCGATGTCGAGCTTGATGGCCGCGTACGTCTCGGTGCCGGACTCGGGGTCCATGCCGCCTTCCTCGAGGAAGCCGAGCACCTTCTCGCCGCCCTGCCAGCCGCCCGCGTACTGGCCACGGGCGGTCGCGGTCGACAGGTCCTCGGGCAGTCGCACGGCGGAGAGCACCTTCTCCTTCTCGGCGCGGAGGTCCGCGGCCTTGAACGAGACGGGTTCCTCCATCGCGGTGAGCGCGAGGAGCTGCAGGAGGTGGTTCTGGATGACGTCGCGCGCCGCACCGATGCCGTCGTAGTACGCGGCACGTCCGGCGACGCCGATGTCCTCCGCCATCGTGATCTGCACGTGGTCGACGTAGTTCGAGTTCCAGATGGGTTCGTACATCTGGTTCGCGAACCGGAGCGTCAGGAGGTTCTGGACGGTCTCCTTGCCGAGGTAGTGGTCGATACGGAACACGTCGTCGGGCGCGAAGACGCTCTCGACGATCGCATTGAGCTCGCGCGCGGTGCGGAGGTCGGAACCGAACGGCTTCTCGACGACCACGCGGCTCCAGGAGCCCTCGCGCTTCTCGGTCAGCCCGGACAGCTTGAGCTGCTCGGTGACGACCGGGAACATCTTCGGCGGGATGGACAGGTAGAACGCGTGGTTGCCCAGCGTCCCGCGCTCGGCGTCGAGGTCGTCGACGGTGCGCTTGAGCTCGCGGAACGCCTCGGGGTCGTCGAACGAGCCCTGCACGAAGCGGATGCCCTGTTCGAGCTGACGCCAGACGTCCTCGTCGAACGGGGTGCGCGAGTGTTCCTTGACGGCGTCGTGCACGAGCTGGGAGAAGTCTTGGTCCTCCCAGTCGCGACGGGCGAACCCGACGAGCGCGAACCCCGGGGGCAGCAGCCCCCGGTTGGCCAGGTCGTAGACCGCGGGCATCAGCTTCTTGCGTGACAGGTCGCCCGTCACGCCGAAGATGATGAGCGTGCTCGGTCCCGCGATCCGGTTCAGTCGACGATCCGTCGGCAGCCGGAGCGGGTTGTGCTCCGGGGTGATTGCCACCGGTGACATGAGTCGGTGAACTCCTTACGAGTCAGTGGGAGACGGCGGACGTGATCGCCGCGGTGGCGGCGTGGACGTCCGACGTCGTGAGGGTGAGGACCGGCCGGCGGTGCTCGGCGAGGACACTCGCGTCGCCGGCGGCCTGGGCCTGGAGGAGCTGCCCGAACGTGAACGGCCGGCCCGGGATCGCCAGGTCGTCCGCTTCGTCGGCCACGATCTGCAGGAACACTCCCGTGGCGGGGCCGCCCTTGTGGTACTGGCCGGTCGAGTGCAGGAACCGCGGGCCGTACCCGAAGGTGACGGGGCGCTCGGTGCGCGCCGCGATCGCGTCGCGCAGCGATTCGAGGTCGCCGTTCGCGGTGCGGTCGACGTACGCCTGCACCGACACGTAGCCGGTCGGGTCGAGTGCGGACAGGAGGCCCGACACGGCTTCTGCGAGCGAGGTCCCGACCGCGAGCCCGGGGGTCGCGCGGACGGCGATGCCGTCCTCGGTGAACGCCGGCTCCGCGGGCGCGGGACGGTCGTCGAGCAGTGCGCGGGTCGCGACCTTGGCGGCCTCGACGTCGGGCTGGTCGAACGGGTTGATCCCGAGCAGTCGACCGGCGACGGCGACGGCGTACTCCCAGACGAGGATCTGGCCACCGAGGGTTCCGGTGATCTCGACCTCGCCCTCGGCCACGTGGCGCTCGTCCTCGCGCGAACCGACCAGGCGGATGACCTGGACGTCGGGCAGGGCGGCGGTGAGCTCGGGGGAGTCGGTGTGCAGCACGACGGGCAGCAGGCCGCGACCGTCCTTGCCGGTGGACTCGGCGATCAGCTGCTCGACCCAGTCGCCGAAGCCGACGATGTGGGTTCCGTCGGCCACGATCGCGATCTTGTCGCGCAGCGGTTCGGTGCCGGCGAGGACCGCTCCGAGCACGAGCCCGGGGTTCTCGTCCAGGTCGACCGAGAGCAGCGCGGAGATGGCGTCGGCTTCGTCGAGGAGCTCCGCGATGTCCGCACCCGCGAGCCCGGACGGCACGAGGCCGAAGGCGGTCAGCGCGGAGTAACGGCCGCCGACGGTCGGGTCGGCGGTGAAGACGCGGTAGCCGGCGTCGACCGCTGCGGCCTCGAGCGCGGAGCCCGGGTCGGTGACGACGACGATGCGGCGGGCCGGGTCGATGCCGGCGTCGCGGAAGGCCTGCTCGTAGACGCGGCGCTGCGAGTCGGTCTCCAGTGTGGAGCCGGACTTCGACGACACGACGAGCACGGTGCGCTCGAGGTCGGTCGAGACGGCGGCACGGACCTGCGCCGGGTCGGTCGAGTCGAGGACCGTGAGCGGCACCCCGGCGGTGCGGGTGATGACCTCGGGCGCGAGGGACGAGCCGCCCATGCCGGCGAGGACGACGTGGTCGACCCCTTCGGCACGGAGCGACTCGCGGAGCGCGGCGACCTCGGCGACGAGCGGGCGGGAGACCGAGACGGCCTCCACCCAGCCGAGGCGCTTCGACGCCTCGGCCTCGGCGTCGGTTCCCCACAGATCGGCGTCCTGGGCGGTGATGCCCGAGGCCACCAGGTCAGCGACGAGCCGCGGGACCACCTGTTCGATGGCCCGCGCGGCATCGCCGCTGGCTGCGATGGAAACCGTCACTACTTGGCGCCCTCGAGCGCGTTCTTCACGGTGTCGACGAGCTCGCCCCAGGAGACGTTGAACTTGTCCACGCCCTCCTTCTCGAGCAGTGCGACGACTTCGTCGTAGTCGACGCCCTGCGCGGCGAGCTGGTCGAGGACCTGCTGGGCCTGGTCGAACGTGCCGGCGATGGCGTCGCCGTGGATCTCACCGTGGTCGAACGTGGCGTCGAGCGTCTTGCCCGGCATCGTGTTGACGGTGTTCGGGGCGGCGAGCTCGGTCACGTAGAGCGTGTCGGGCAGCGACGGGTCCTTGACACCGGTCGAGGCCCAGAGCGGACGCTGCGTGTTGGCACCGGACTCGAGCAGGCCGAGGGCGCGCTCGGAGGCGAACGCCTCGGTCCAGACCTGGTAGGCGAGCTGCGCGTTGGCGATGCCGGCCTTCGACTTGAGGGCCTTGGCCTCGTCGGTGCCGACGGCGTCGAGACGCTTGTCGATCTCGGAGTCGACGCGCGAGACGAAGAACGAGGCGACCGAGTGGATCTTCGAGAGGTCGTGGCCGGCGGCCTTGGCCTTCTCGAGGCCACCGAGGTAGGCGTCGATGACGGCGCGGTAGCGCTCGAGCGAGAAGATCAGGGTGACGTTGACGGAGATGCCGGCGCCGATGACCTCGGTGATCGCCTCGAGGCCCTCGAGCGTCGCGGGGATCTTGATGAGGACGTTCTCCTTGCCGACCTTCTCGAACAGGAACTTCGCCTGCTCGATGGTCTTGGCGGTGTCGTGCGCGAGGCCCGGCTCCACCTCGATCGAGACGCGGCCGTCGAAGCCCTTGGTCTCGTCGTAGATCGGCTTGAAGACGTCGGAGGCGTTCGCGACGTCCTGCGTGGTGATCTCGAAGATCGCCTCGGTGACCTCGGTGCCCGCAGCGGCGAGCTCCTTGACCTGGGCGTCGTAGCGCTCACCCTTGGCGAGGGCCGACGCGAAGATCGTCGGGTTGGTCGTCACACCGACGACGTTCTTCTGCTCGATGAGCTCGGTGAGCTTGCCGGTCTCGAGGAGCTCGCGGGAGAGGTCGTCGAGCCAGATGCTCACGCCGACCGCGGAGAGGGCGGCGGTGGGGGTGTTGTCAGCCATGTGTTTCTCTTCTTCTTTCATCGACGGGTCCGTGGGGACCGTGAGTCGGGGTCTTGGGGGACGGGAGGCCCGTGGCGGAACCGAGCCGGGCCTCCCGGAAGAAGGGCCGGATCCGGCAAACCGGACCCGGCCCTCGCAGGTCAGGAAGCTGCGATCGATTCCTTCGCGGCGGCCACGACGTGCTCCGTCGTGAAGCCGAACTCCTTGAAGAGCGTCTGGTAGTCGGCCGAGGCACCGAAGTGCTCGATCGATACGCTGCGGCCCTTGTCGCCGACGATGTCGCGCCAGCTCATGGCGATGCCGGCCTCGACCGACACGCGAGCGGTGACGTCCTTCGGGAGCACCTGGTCCTGGTAGTTCTCGGACTGGGCGCGGAACCACTCGATCGACGGGGCGCTCACGACGCGGGCGTTGATGCCCTCGGCCTTGAGCTGCTCGCGAGCCTCGACCGCGATCTGGACCTCGGAACCGGTCGCGATGAGGATGACGTCCGGGGTGCCGTTCGGTGCCTCGGCCAGGATGTACGCACCCTTGGCGACGTTCTTCGCTGAGGCGAAGACCTCGCCGGAAGCGTCACCCTCGCCACGCTCGAACACGGGGAGGTTCTGACGGCTCAGCGCGATGCCCGCCGGGCGGTCCGTGTGCTTGAGCATCTCGAGCCACGCGTACGCGACCTCGTTGGCGTCGGCGGGGCGGACCACGTCGAGACCCGGGATCGCACGGAGCGACGAGACCTGCTCGATCGGCTGGTGCGTCGGGCCGTCCTCGCCGAGGGCGACGGAGTCGTGGGTCCAGACGTAGATCGCCGGCGCCTGCATGAGCGCGGCGAGACGGACCGCCGGACGCATGTAGTCGCTGAAGATCAGGAACGTGCCGCCGAAGGGGCGGGTGTTCCCGTGCAGGACGATGCCGTTGAGGATCGAGCCCATGGCGTGCTCGCGGATGCCGAAGTGCAGCACGCGGCCGTACGGGTCGGTGCTCCAGGTCGACGTCGAGGCCTCGGCCGGACCGAAGGACTTGGCGCCCTCGATCGTGGTGAGGTTCGACTCGGCGAGGTCGGCCGAACCGCCCCAGAACTCGGGCATCAGCGGCGCGATGGCGTTGATGACCTTGCCGGAAGCGGCACGGGTCGAGACGGCCTTGTCCGTCGGGAAGACCGGGAGCGCTGCTTCGAGGCCCTCCGGGAGCTCCTTCGACTGCACACGGTCGAACAGGGCCTTCTTGTCGGCGTTGGCCGCGGCCCACGCGTCGAAGGACTTCTGCCACTCGGCGTGCTCGGCCTGGCCCTTGGCGACGGCGCCGCGGGTGTACTCGAGGACCTCGGGGGCGACCTCGAAGGTCTTGTCGGTGTCGAAGCCGAGGACCTCCTTGAGGCCCTTGATCTCGTCGGCGCCGAGCGCCGAACCGTGGATCTTGCCCGAGTTCTGCTTGGTCGGCGACGGCCAGCCGATGATCGTCTTGAGGACGATGAGCGACGGCTTGTCGGTGACCTGCTTGGCGGCCTCGATCGCGGCGTGGAGCTCCTCGGCGTCTTCCGAGTACTCGCCGTTCTTCTTCCAGTCGACGATCTGGACGTGCCAGCCGAGCGCCTCGTAGCGCTCGGGGACGCTCTCGGAGAACGCGATGTCGGTGTTGTCCTCGATCGAGATCTGGTTCGAGTCGTAGAACGCGATGAGGTTGCCGAGCTGCTGACGGCCGGCGAGCGAGCCCGCCTCGTTCGTCACGCCCTCCTGCATGTCACCGTCGCCGGCGATCACGTAGGTGAAGTGGTCGAACGGCGACTGACCGGCCGGGGTCTCCGGGTCGAACAGGCCGCGCTCGAAGCGCTGGGCGTAGGCGAAGCCGACCGAGGACGCGAGGCCCTGGCCGAGCGGGCCGGTGGTGATCTCGACACCGTCGGTGTGGCCGTACTCCGGGTGACCCGGGGTCTTCGAGCCCCACTTGCGCAGGTGCTGCAGGTCCTCGAGCTCGAGGCCGTAGCCGTGCAGGTAGAACTGCACGTACTGGAGGATCGAGGCGTGACCGGCGGAGAGGATGAAGCGGTCGCGGCCGATCCAGGTGGCGTCGCTGGGGTCGCGACGCATCACCTTCTGGAAGAGCAGGTGGGCGAGCGGAGCGAGGCTCATCGCGGTGCCGGGGTGACCGTTGCCGGCGGCCTCGACCGAGTCGGCGGCGAGAACGCGGGCCGTGTCGACGGCCTTCCGGTCGATGGCGTCCCAGGTGAATTCAGCCACTTGGATGTTGACCCTTCTTGATGCGACATGTGCGAGGGCTCGTGCCATCGCACGGACATGTGGCCATCCCGGGGCCGAGTCGTGTCGCCGTCTGACGGCGGCCGACCGGCTCATCGCGGCCGACGTCATCGGGGCGCGCACTGCGGGAGGGCGTGTCCAGCATAGTGACCCGGTACTCAGAAGGGGTTCAGGTGACCCCCGATGTTCACGCCGGGGTGGACGTCGACGGGCGATCCGGGCGTGTCGGACGCGTCCGGATCACGCCGGGATGTCGGAGCGGGGCACCGTCGCGGCGCTTCCATCCCGTAAAGTGGTCGTGACCCGTGGACATTCCGGGTCAGCGCATGCCCGGACGCCGCCGCAGTCGTCCACCGAGTGTGCGAGCTGATGCGAACAGACTGAGGTTCCCTTGCCGACTGCCACCGTGACCCGGCCAGACACCGATCGACCCCGATCGCCGCTGTCCCGCAAGGTCCGTGCGTACGTCTCGTTGACGAAGCCGCGCGTGATGGAGCTGCTGCTCGTCACCACGGCGCCGACGATGTTCCTCGCCGAGCGCGGCGTCCCCGACCTGTGGCTCGTCTTCTGGACCATGCTCGGCGGTGCGATGTCGGCCGGTTCGGCTTCGGCCTTCAACTGCTACATCGACCGCGACATCGACCGGTTGATGAAGCGCACGAGCACCCGTCCGCTCGTGACCGGTGAGCTGTCCGACCGCGAGGCCCTCGTGTTCTCGTGGGTGCTCGGCATCTTGTCCACGGCGGTGCTCGGGTTCCTGGTGAACTGGCTCGCCGCGGCGCTGAGCGTCATCGCGATCCTCATCTACGTCTTCCTCTACACGCTCTGGCTCAAGCGCCGGACCCCGCAGAACATCGTGTGGGGCGGTTCGGCCGGCTGCATGCCCGTGCTCATCGGCTGGGCGGGCGTCACCGGGTCGCTGACCTGGACCCCGGTCATCCTGTTCATGGTGATCTTCCTCTGGACGCCGCCGCACTACTGGCCCCTGTCGATGAAGTACCGCGACGACTACGACGCGGCCGACGTGCCGATGCTCGCCGTGGTCCGCGGCCGCACCGTCGTCGGTCTGCAGGTCGTGCTGTACGCCTGGGCGACGCTCGTCTGCTCGCTCCTGCTCATCCCCGTCGGGCACATGGGGCCGCTCTACACGGTGGTCGCGCTCGCTGGCGGCATCTGGTTCGTGGTCGAGTCGCACCGTCTTTACTCGCGGGCGATCCAGCACGTCGAGCACGTGCACCCGATGCGGGTGTTCCACAGCTCGATCACGTACCTGACGCTGCTCTTCATCGCCGTGGGCATCGACCCGCTGCTCCCGCAGGTCTTCACCTTCTAGGTCGGTCGCGCCCGGGTCCGCGCCCGCGCCCGCGCGAGCTCGATCTGCAGGACGCGGTCGTGTCCATTTGACGCCGTCGTGTCGCCGCAGTGCGGTCGTTTCCGTACGACGCCGTCGTGTCGGCATGACGCCACCCATCCGCCGAGACGCCGCCGAAACCGGCGGCGTCTCGAGCGTTCGGCGGCGTTCTCGCGCAACGCCGGCGTCCTGTACTGGGCACGAGGCGGCCTGGAGGCGCCGTTCGGACCCGCCACGGGCCTCCCGTTCGGTGCGGACTGCGTGGGCCGCGGCGCGGACGCGAGCCGCTGGGGATCGCGGATGGTGCGGACGTGGTGCGACGGAGTCGATGTCGAACGACGTCGGCGGTGTCGTTCCGCGTCAGCAGCGCCTCGCCCGACCCAGCCCCCTGCAAACACGACACCCCACGAGTCGAGCGACTCGTGGGGTGCCGGAGAACGGGTGTCGTGCGTTCGACGCGCCCGGGCGTCAGGCGTCGATGGGTTCCCGCACGGCACTCCGGCCGGCCGAGGCCCGCGTCGAGAGCACCACGGCGGTCACGGCACCGACGAGCAGCCCGGCGAGCACCATGTGCGTGCCGACGAGTCCGACGGGCAGGCCCGTCCGTGCCTGGGTGAGCCCGACGGCGATCTGCAGGAACTCGACGACGAGCAGCATGAGCGGCCACTTGCTCGGGCGGCCCAGGCGGACGGCGCCGACGACGAGCACCAGGGTCAGTGCGAAGAGCGCGTACGCGGGCCAGGCGTGCACGTGCTCCATCACCGCGGGGTCGAACCCGGTGCGGTGCAGGCGGCCGCCGTCGACCGCGGCGTCGGCTCCGGCGTGCGGCCCGCTGCCGGTGGTGAGGATGCCGACCAGCACGGTCACGACGACGGCGGCCACGGTGCCACGGACGACACCCGTGTACCAGCCGGGGACGAGGCGCTCCGCGGTGCGGGGGCCGTTCGTCGTGCGGTAGACCAGGGCGGCGGTCACCGACGTGAGCGCCGCGGAGACGACGAAGTGCAGCCCGACCACGAAGGGGTTCAGGTTCGTCCAGACGCTCATGCCGCCGATGACGGCCTGCACGGGGATCGCGACGCCCTGAGCGAACGCCAGCCAGAAGAGTTCGGGGCGCGTGCGGAGCATCCGGACGACCGCGAGGAACATCGCGACGGCGACGATCACGAGCACGAAGGTGAGCAGACGGTTGCCGAACTCGATGACACCGTGTATGCCCATCTCCGGCGTGGAGACCAGCGAATCCGCCGTGCACTTGGGCCAGGTGGGGCATCCGAGGCCCGAGGCGGTGAGGCGCACGAGGCCTCCGGTGCCGATCAGCACGACCTCGACCACGAAGGACGCCCAGGCCAGTGCGACGACGCGACGGTCGACCACGCGGGGGAGCGACCACCACCGTCCGGTCCGGAGATCCTGCTCGACGGGGGATCCGACGCGTGTCACGAGGGTGGTGCCTTCCTGTTGTTCCGTGCAGTGAACCTGTAGGATTCGAGGGTTCAGCAGCAGTCAAGTCTAGGCAGGCGCCGGCTCCGAATGAGCCGAGATCGCCGATCACTCCACGGACTGCGTGGAACCATTGTCGTTGCGAGGGAGCAGCACCGGGTCCGCATGTCAGCGGTCCGCGGTGGAATGGCGTCCAGACGCCACGGGTTGACACCTGCAACGCTGTCCCGCGAGAAGGAAACGAGGAGACCATGTCCGACGTGCTCATCGACCGTCCCGAGCTCGAAGGTCTCGGCCAATACGAGTTCGGCTGGTCCGACTCCGACTCGGCAGGGTCCTCCGCCCGTCGTGGGATCTCGGAAGAGGTCGTCACCGACATCTCGAACCTCAAGAACGAGCCCGAGTGGATGCTGAAGAACCGCCTCAAGGGGTTGTCGCTCTTCGGCCGCAAGCCGATGCCGACGTGGGGTGCCGACCTGACGGGCATCGACTTCGACAACATCAAGTACTTCGTCCGCTCCACCGAGAAGCAGGCGCAGTCGTGGGAAGACCTCCCCGAGGACATCCGTGCGACCTACGAGAAGCTCGGCATCCCCGAGGCCGAGCGCCAGCGCCTGGTCGCCGGCGTCGCCGCGCAGTACGAGTCCGAGGTCGTCTACCACCAGATCCGCGAGGACCTGGAGCAGCAGGGCGTCATCTTCATGGACACCGACACGGCGCTCCGTGAGCACCCGGAGCTGTTCGAGGAGTACTTCGGCACCGTGATCCCGGCCGGCGACAACAAGTTCGCCGCGCTGAACACGGCCGTCTGGTCCGGTGGCTCGTTCGTCTACGTCCCGAAGGGCGTGCACGTCGAGATCCCGCTGCAGGCCTACTTCCGGATCAACACCGAGAACATGGGTCAGTTCGAGCGGACGCTGATCATCGCGGACGAGGACTCGTACGTCCACTACATCGAGGGCTGCACCGCCCCGATCTACAAGTCCGACTCGCTGCACTCGGCCGTCGTCGAGATCATCGTGAAGAAGAACGCCCGCGTTCGCTACACGACGATCCAGAACTGGTCGAACAACGTCTACAACCTCGTCACCAAGCGCGCGATCGCGCACGAGGGCGCGACGATGGAGTGGATCGACGGCAACATCGGCTCCAAGGTCACGATGAAGTACCCGTCGATCTACCTCGCCGGTGAGCACGCCAAGGGCGAGACGCTCTCCGTCGCCTTCGCAGGCCCCGGGCAGCACCAGGACGCCGGCGCGAAGATGATCCACATGGCGCCGTACACGACGTCGTCGATCGTCTCGAAGTCGATCGCCCGTGGTGGCGGTCGTGCGGGCTACCGCGGAGAGGTCCGGGTGGACCCGGGAGCGCACCACGCCGCCAACACCGTGCGCTGTGACGCCCTGCTCGTCGACACGATCAGCCGGAGCGACACGTACCCGGCGATCGACATCCGCGTCGACGACGTCCAGCTGGGCCACGAGGCCACGGTCTCGCGTGTCAGCGAGGAGCAGCTCTTCTACCTCATGTCCCGTGGCATGGCCGAGGACGAGGCGATGGCGATGATCGTGCGTGGCTTCATCGAGCCGATCGCCCGCGAGCTCCCCATGGAGTACGCACTCGAACTCAACAAGCTCATCGAGATGAGCATGGAAGGATCCGTCGGCTAGATGTCCAGCACCACCCCTCCCCACATCGACCAGCCGATCGAGCCCGCTGCCGCAGCGCAGGGCGGCACCCAGCACGGCGCCGGAGCCCACTCCGACGGCGGCTGGGACGCCCCCGACAAGAAGGTGCCGGTCCAGACCCGCTCCGAGCGGTTCCAGTCCGGCGACGTCGAGGCGTTCCCGAAGGTCACCGGCCGAGAGGTCAACTGGAAGTTCGCGCCGCTGACCAAGCTCCAGCCACTGCTGGACGGTGCGCTCGACGGATCCGCCTACCCGTACCTCGCCCGACAGTCCGAGGGTGCCGACGTCGAGTGGGGTCGCAGCGACGACCCCCGCGTCGGCTCCGCCGGTCTGCCCGAGGACCGCGCCTCGGCCGCAGCCTGGACCGCGCGCGACGCGGTGCTGGCGATCACGATCAAGGCCACCGAGGCGCACGAGTTCATCACCGTGACCCGCTCCGACTTCGGGTCGCAGCCGCGTGCCGCGCACACGGTCATCACGGCCGAGCCGAACGCGCAGGGCATCGTCGTGCTCGACAACCGCGGCAGCGCCCTGTTGAGCGAGAACGTCGAGATCGTCGCGCAGCAGAACGCACGACTGACCGTCGTCAGCCTGCAGGACTGGGACGACGACGCCGTGCACGTCTCGACGCACTTCGCCGAGGTCGGCCGCGACGCCTTCCTGAAGCACGTCGTGGTCTCGCTCGGCGGCGACGTCATCCGGGTCAACCCCTCGACGCACCTCGGTGCGCAGGGCGCCGACACGGAGATGTACGGCGTGTACTTCGCCGACGCCGGCCAGTACATCGAGCAGCAGGTCTACGTGAACCACGATGCGCCGAACACGCGCGGCCGGGTCAACTACAAGGGCGCGCTGCAGGGTCAGGGCGCGCACACCGTCTGGATCGGTGACGTCCTGATCGGCCGCGCCGGCGACGGCACCGACTCGTACGAGCAGAACCGCAACCTCGTGCTGACGGACGGCACCCGTGCCGACAGCATCCCGAACCTCGAGATCGAGACGGGCAACATCGAGGGTGCCGGGCACGCGAGTGCGACCGGTCGCTTCGACGACGAGCAGCTGTTCTACCTGCAGTCCCGCGGAGTCCCGGAAGAAGAAGCCCGGCGCCTCGTCGTGCTCGGCTTCCTGGTCGAGGTCATCCAGAAGATCGGTGCCCCCGAGCTCGAGGAACGCCTCATCGCGGCGGTCGAGCAGGAGCTGGCCGAGGGCCGTTCGGTCATCGCCGCACCGGCTGAGCCCAGCACAACGGCGGCCAACGCAACGGAGGCCAACGGCTCGGAGGCCAACGCCTGATGGCCGAGAAGGTCTGCGCCGAAGCCGACATCGCGGTGGACAGCCCGATGCGGGTGGTCGTCGACGGCACGGCGGTCGCGATCGTCAAGGACTCGTCCGGCACGGTCCACGCCATCGGCGACACCTGCACGCACGGCGACATCTCGCTGGCCGAGGGCTTCGTCGAGGGTGACTCGCTGGAGTGCTGGGCCCACGGGTCCCGCTTCTCGCTGAGCACCGGCAAGCCGCAGAACTTCCCGGCCTACGAGCCCGTCCCGGTCTTCCGGGTCGAGGTCCGCGACGGCGACGTCTACGTCGACGTGCAGGACGTCGTCCCGGTCGACTGAGCACCCCCAACACTTCCCGCGGCTGACGCCGCACCACAGCTGCAACCGAAGGAACGCAATGTCCACTCTGGAAATCCGTGACCTCAAGGTCTCGATCGACACCGATCAGGGCACCAAGGAGATCCTGAAGGGTGTCGACCTCACCATCAACGAGGGCGAGATCCACGCGATCATGGGGCCGAACGGCTCCGGCAAGTCCACCCTGGCGTACACGATCGCCGGGCACCCCCGGTACAACGTCGTCGGTGGCACGATCACCCTCGACGGCGAGGACGTCCTCGCGATGAGCGTCGACGAGCGTGCCCGTGCCGGCATGTTCCTCGCGATGCAGTACCCGGTCGAGATTCCCGGCGTCACGGTGTCGAACTTCCTCCGTACCGCGAAGACGGCGATCGACGGCGAGGCCCCGGCCCTGCGCGGCTGGATCAAGGAGCTCCGCCAGTCGATGGCCGACCTGAAGATGGACTCGTCGTTCGCCGAGCGCAACGTCAACGAGGGCTTCTCCGGTGGTGAGAAGAAGCGCCACGAGATCATGCAGCTCGAGCTCCTCAAGCCGAAGTTCGCCGTCCTCGACGAGACCGACTCCGGCCTCGACGTCGACGCACTGAAGATCGTGTCCGAGGGCGTCAACCGTGCGAAGGCCGCGACCGGCCTCGGCGTGCTGCTCATCACCCACTACACCCGCATCCTCCGCTACATCAAGCCGGACTTCGTGCACGTGTTCGTCGCCGGCAAGATCGCGGAGCAGGGCGGCCCCGAGCTCGCCGACCGCCTCGAGAACGAGGGCTACGACCGCTACGTGCAGGTCGCCGCCGCCGAGGCGCAGGCCTGATGATCGCCGCACTCGCTCCCGACAAGTTCGACGAGGTCGTCGAGGGCCTCAAGGAGGTCCAGGACCCGGAGCTCGGCGTGAACATCGTCGACCTCGGCCTGATCTACGACCTCGCCTGGGACGACGACGCGAACGCGCTCGTCATCAGCATGACGCTCACCAGCGCCGGCTGCCCCCTGACCGACGTCATCGAGGGCGACACCGCGAACGCCCTCGACGGCATCGTGGACGCCTTCCGGATCAACTGGGTCTGGATGCCGCCGTGGGGTCCGGAACGGATCACCGACGACGGACGCGAGATGATGCGCGCCCTCGGGTTCGCGATCTAGTCGCGACCCACCCGGACGGGAGGCGCGGTGCCAGCTGGCACCGCGCCTCCCGTTCGTCTGTGCGCACGCCACGCGCGGGGCGCGCCGCCGAGTGGTCGCAACCGCCCGCTCACCTTCTCCGGGCGGTCACGTTCTGTCGGCTGGCCGTGCTCCAGGCGACGGAACGTGACCACTCGGCGTCCGGGCGACGGGAAGTCATGACCGACCGCCACCCCGTCCCCGCACCGACAGTCCGTCCCCGCGCCAGACGCAGAACGGCCCCGCACCGAACCGGTGCGGGGCCGTTCTCGTACGCGGCGTCAGCGGCGGCCGACGGCCTTCCACGCGAGGGGCAGGATGCCGGCCGCGATGAGGGCCTTGGCGATGCCGCCGACGATGAACGGGTACAGGCCGGCGGCGAGCACCGACTGCAGGTCGCTCGGTGCACCGAGCTGACCGAGCGCCACGGCCAGGTACGGCAGGCCGGTCACGAACGGGATGGCGCTCGCGAGCAGCATCGCGACCGCCGCGCGGCCGACGTTGCGGTCCCAGTCGCGGCGGGCGAGCCAGCCGACGAGCCCGGCGGCCGGGATGAAACCGATGACGTAGCCGAAGCTCGGCAGCGCGAGGGCCTGCAGCCCGCCCTGCATGTCGGCGAAGAACGGGGCACCCGCGAGTCCGGCGACCGCGTAGACGAGCAGCGAGAGCATGCCGCGGCGGGCACCGAGCGTCGCGCCGACGAGCACGACGGCGAGGGTCTGCCCGGTGATCGGGACCGGCCACATCGGGACCTCGAGCTGCGCCATCGCGGCGGTGAACAGGGCTCCGCCGGCGACGAGGGCGGCGTCGGTGGCCAGCCCGTGCGTGCGCAGACGGTCGGCGAGGACTGCGCGGGGAGCGAACCCGGTGGCGTTCGTCATGGATTCTCCTAGAATGGACTGCTGGTCCCGTTTCGGAACCATCGGTCCCGTCAGCGTAGCGGTGCACCTCACGCACACACCGTTGTGCAAACCCACCAACTGATTGGACGTCCACTGTGCTTGCCGTGCACGAACTCGAGATCCGCGTCGGAGCTCGTCTCCTCATGGAGGACGTGTCCTTCCGTGTCGAGAAGGGCGACAAGATCGGACTCGTCGGCCGCAACGGCGCGGGGAAGACGACGATGACGAAGGCCCTCGCGGGCGAGACGCAGCCCACCGGCGGCAAGATCGAGCGCGGCGGTGAGATCGGCTACCTGCCGCAGGACCCCCGCTCCGGCGACCCGGAGGAGACCGCGCGGAAGCGCATCTTGGACGCCCGCGGGCTCGGTGAGCTCGTGGAGGGCATCCGCCTCGCGACCCTCGACATGGCGAGCGATGACCCAGCGGTGGCCGAGAAGGCCATGCGCCGCTACAGCCGCCTCGACGACCAGTTCAACGCGCTCGGTGGCTACGCAGCCGAGGCCGAAGCGGCATCGATCGCGTCGAACCTCAAGCTGCCGGACCGCATCCTCGACCAGCAGCTCAAGACGCTGTCCGGTGGTCAGCGCCGTCGCATCGAACTCGCCCGGATCCTGTTCTCGGACGCCGAGACGATGATCCTCGACGAGCCGACCAACCACCTCGACGCCGACTCCGTGGTGTGGCTGCGCGAGCACCTGAAGACCTACCCCGGCGGCGTCATCATCATCTCCCACGACGTGGAGCTCGTCGACGAGGTCGTGAACCGCGTCTTCTACCTGGACGCGAACCGCCAGACCATCGACATCTACAACATGGGCTGGAAGCTCTACCAGCGGCAGCGCGTCGCCGACGAGGAGCGCCGCCGCAAGGAGCGCGCGGGCGCCGAGAAGAAGGCCGCCACGCTGAAGGACCAGGCCGCGCGCTTCGGTGCCAAGGCGTCCAAGGCCGCGGCAGCGCACCAGATGGTCGCGCGCGCCGACAAGCTGCTCGCCGGCCTCGAGGACGAGCGCGTCGCCGACCGGGTCGCGAAGATCCGCTTCCCGACGCCGGCTCCGTGTGGCCGCACCCCGCTGATGGCCGAGGGGCTGTCGAAGTCCTACGGGTCGCTCGAGATCTTCGCGGGTGTCGACCTGGCGATCGACCGCGGCTCGCGCGTGGTCATCCTCGGGTTCAACGGTGCCGGCAAGACGACGCTGCTGCGCATCCTTGCGGGTGCCGACCAGCCCGACACCGGCGAGATCCAGCCCGGTCACGGTCTGCGCATCGGCTACTACGCGCAGGAGCACGAGAACATCGACATCAACCGCACGGTGATCGAGAACATGGTGTCGGCGTCGACCGACCTCAACGAGACCGAGGCCCGTCGGGTGCTCGGGTCGTTCCTGTTCACCGGCGACGACGGCTACAAGAAGGCCGGCGTGCTGTCCGGTGGCGAGAAGACGCGTCTGTCGCTCGCGATGATCGTCGTCTCGGGTGCGAACGTCCTGCTGCTCGACGAACCGACGAACAACCTGGACCCCGCATCGCGCGAGGAGATCCTCAACGCACTCGCCGGGTTCGAGGGCGCGGTCGTCCTGGTGTCCCACGACGCCGGTGCGGTCGAGGCACTCAACCCCGAGCGTGTGCTGCTCCTGCCGGACGGCACCGAGGACCATTGGAACAAGGACTACGCGGAGCTCATCGAGCTCGCGTAGCTGCCGCGCGGGTGGTCGGGCGAGGCCCGTCCGCACGGTGCCGGGTTCGCGGGCCGGTGCGGCGTTGCGTGCTGGGTGCGCGCTTGTAGCGCGGCACGGTGCGCGGAAGCGCGCACGGGGTTGCGAGGTGCGCACGGTGCGGACGGGAGGCGCGGTGCCGGTCGTGCGCCGTGCCTCCCGT